>JAYVXX010000111.1:0-39176 GCA_043784805.1 Minisyncoccota bacterium
GCCGTTGTTCCCGCCTCAGTGCCGCCCACTCCGGTTGACTCTGTGCCCAGCAAGGTTCAGATTCAGCTGAACAACTGGTACCAGAATCCGCCGTTCTATCTCACTGACCGTGAGTTGGTCCAGATCGACAAAGATCGCCACTTCATTCCGATCAAGGTGTCGGAAGCTGTGGAAGGTCTGGCATCTTTCGTCAACCAGCAAATCTTCCAAGAGTACAAAGGCATCTTTGGATTCCAAGGTACTCCCGGCACCACACCCTTTGGTACTCCCGGCACCCCTCTGGTCACCGACGTGACCAAGGCTCGTGCTATCCTCAACCGCCAGAAGTGTCCCAAGAAGCCACGTTGGGCGTGCTTGGACTTCGATGCTGAAGCGGCTCTGCTCTCTCTAGGTACTATCTCTGACGCAGAGCACACCGGCACCCCCGATGTGAAGATGGAAGGTGAGATCGGCCACAAGTTTGGTGTGGACTGGTATGCCGATGATGACACCCCGACGCACACTGCCGGCACTGCCGCTAGCTATGTGACCAACGGCATTCAAGCTATCGGTGCTACTAGCATCGTGCTTGGCACTGGCACTGGTACTCTCGTTGTCGGTGACATCATCACCTTTGCCGGACACACCCAGACCTATGTAGTGACCGCAGGTATCGCTGCACCCGGCACTGCGGTGATCAATCCTGGTCTCAAGGTCCAAGTAGCTTCAGCTGTGGCCGTCACCAGCAAAGCATCGCACGTCGTGAACATCATGGCGCATCGCGATGCCTTTGCGTTCGCCACACGTCCGCTGCTTCAGAGTACCACTGACCTTCAGCTGGGTAGTGAGATTGTCTCGCTTCAAGACCCAGTGTCTGGTTTGGTTCTGCGCCTTGAAGTTAGCCGTCAGCACAAACAAACCGCATGGGAGTTTGACCTGCTCTGGGGTCAGAAGCTTGTGCGTCCGGAACTGGCAATGCGAATTGCTGGCTAATTCTCGCACCCTCCTACTGGCCGCCTGTAACACGCAGGCGGCCAGTTATTGCTATACTCCCGATTGTCGTGAGTATTACATTAACTGGCCTGTGCCTACCTGTCTTGGAGTCTACTATGGCTGATGAAGAAATTGAACGTGATGAAGAACTTGAGACATACGCTGAGCTTAATGAACGTGGAGTTCAACGTGTACCTACTACTGAAATGATCGGTCCATCTGGACTAGCCATCGTCAACGTTTCAGACGTGGAATACTACCGTTCACGCGGTTACAAGCTCAAAAGTGAATTGAAGGATGGAGCCAAAACTACTGGTGGGCCAGTGATTCCCGGTCTCACCGCTGATGAGAAGCGACAGCGTGAAGCTGGCACTGTCGGTGAAGAAGAAAAGCTGAAAGCTCTGGCGGCTAAGGGTAACTAATGGCAGCAACATTCGTAGTTGAGGACGGCACTGGACTAACTACAGCAAACAGCTTCACAGCCGTTGCTGAGGCCGATGACTACGTTGCCAACTATGCTACTTCAGCTGTTGCTGCTATCTGGAATGCTCTCTCAACGTCCGACAAACAACTCTACTTGAGACAGGGTTCATCTTACGTGGACCTAACCTACACTCCACGTTGGTTAGGTAGGAAGACAACCCAATACTCTGGGTTGTCTTGGCCACGTAGCTACATGAGAGACAGAGACAGACGGGCACTAGCTTCTAACAATGTGCCCAAAGAAGTTAAGTATGCAACGGCTGAAGTAGCTCTTGCTGCTGCTCAGGGTGATGACTTAATGCCTGCCCTAGCAGCTGGTGATGGGTCAATCTCCAGCACCTCAGACAGAGTAGGTCCACTATCCACTAGTGTATCTTACCTTGCTGGCACACGCACAAAGAAGAAATACACAAAAGCAAATCGGTGGATAGATGTATTTCTGTCCCCATCTGCACAAGTAGATCGTGGGTAACTGCTATGGCACTGACTACACTTGATCTGAAGTTTCTGCCCAAGGTATTTGCACTAGTACAGAAATATGGTAAGACAGTCACCTTTATAGTAAACACAATAGTAGACTCTGACCCAGTATTAGGCGACGTCACTACATCATCTAATAAGAGATATCAACTCAAAGTATCTCCGCCAGAGAGTTATGAAGTAACAGTAGAAACTTCAGACTCCAATCTAGTAGGTGCGTTCAGCTGTATCCTGCCCGCCCAAGGCTTGCTGTTCAAGCCTGTTATTGGCATGACTCTATTGTTAGAGAATAACAACTCAGAAACGTGGTACATAGTCAAAGTAGGCCGGTTGTACTCTGGTGAAGCTATTGCTGCTTATGAAATAGTATTCAATCGTGGCTAACCTACAAACCAACATCAGTGCTTTCAACGCTGAGATCACAAAGTTTGTGGATGTATTGACACCACTAGAAGTAGTGTCAGTACAGAAGAAAATAGCTCTGGAAGCACTCAAGAGAATAGTTCTCAAAACACCCGTCGACACTGGACGGTGTCGCGGCAACTGGCAAGTGAACTTAACTACTCCAGGTGAAGGGTTTGACCCCGAGCAGTTTGATAAGTCTGGCTCTGGTAGTTTGTCCAATGGTATGGCTGTAATCACTTCTGTGAAGAAGCCATTCCAAATTATCTGGATTAGTAACAATGTGCCATATGTAATCTACTTAGAAGATGGCACATCCAAGCAAGCACCACGCGGTATGGTTAGTCTCACTGTTGAAGAGCTTAGACAAATGTTCCCATGACCTACACAGACTACATAGCTGCGATCAAGAAAAGATATCAGACATACATAGTACAGGGAAGTCCACCACTAGTTAGTTTCTTTCCTAACGATAAATTCGCCTTTGCACCCGACGTTGACCCTTGGTCACGAGTAACATTCTTACAAGGTGAAGCTCATCAAGTATCTAATGGAGCACCCGGCAAGAATAGGTTCAGAACATCAGGGATATTAGTAGTTCAAGTGTTTGTTCCATCAGGTACTGGTTCTAGTATTGCTGATAAGATAGCTATAACTATTAGAGATACGTTCACCGCAGTTACTGACACTGGCGTGACGTTCCGCACAGCACAAATAATTCCAGTAGGTGTCAGTGGAAATCTATGGCAGGTCAACGTGTCCTGTCCATTCTTCTTTGATGAATTCAAATAGGATACTACCATGGGTGACGCAAATAGAGTTAGACTGTCTTTGGTTCCGGAAGTCACCTATGGAGTGACACCGTCTGCCAATTTGATTGACATCCGCATGACGGGTGAATCGTTGGAGCAGATCACCAACACTAAGTTGTCTACGGAAATTCGCTCAGACCGAAACAAAGCAGACTTGCTGCGTACCAACATCGAGTCTGGCGGCAACATCAACTTTGAGTTCTCTGGTGGCTCCCAAGATAACTTCTTCTTGGGTGTTCTCATGGCAGCTGCGTGGTCTACTCCGATCACTGTCACCGCAGCAACCATTAGTGCGGCAAGTGCCGACAACTCGTTCAATGACTCCGGTGCAGGCTTTGGTTCTATAGTAGCCAATCAATGGGTGCTCGTTACTGGCTTTGTCAACGCAGCCAATAACGGTTACTTCAAGATTGTCTCACAGACGGCCAGCAAGATCATCGTCAAGGGTGGCACCCTAGTTACAGCGGTTGCTTCACCGTCCATCACTATCTTGATGGGTGCGCAGGCGGTCAACGGACTGGTGACTAATTCCTACTCCATCGAGCGTAACTACACTGACTTGACCAACACATACGCTCTGTTTCCCGGTATCTGTTTTGATAAGATGACCCTAAGTCTCAAGACCGACTCCATCATCACCGGCGACGTGTCTTGTATCGGTCAGAAGTCATCTTCCGGTGTAGCTTCAGCGGGCACAGGTTACACTGTCGTGAACTCTAATCCTGTGCTTGAAGTGGTGGACAATATCTCTTCATTGCTGGAGAATTATACCGCACCGGGTGACTTGACCCAGTTTGATCTTGTTATCTCCAACAACATTCGCAAGCGTATCGCATTGGGTGTTCTTGGGCCCAAATCTCTTGGTCTGGGTGCAGTGGATTGTTCCGGCTCACTGATCATGTACTTTGCCACCGCTACTCTGTTCAATAAGTATCTAGGGTTCACTTCCTCCAGTCTCTCTGTAGCTCTGAAGGATGCCAATGGTGCAGGGTATATCATTGACTTACCACAGGTGAAATTCACAGCTGGCAAGCGAGCAGCTGGTGGCGAAAACACCGATATTATGGCGGATATGAAATGGATCGCGTATCGGCACCCGACGGAAGGAATTACTGTCCGCGTAGCCAAGTTCTAAGCAATTCTCCGCAACTTTCACATCTTTTTAGAGTAGAAACGCACTTATGAAAATTTCAAAGCTTAAAACCGATTCTAGCAAGGAAGAAAACGGCGTGTGGGTCAGCATGGGTGACAATCTGAGGATCAAGGTAGCACGGCTCAGCTCTGAAGGATATAAATCATATCTCAGAAAGATCGGCACCCCGTATCGGTCTGCGGCACGCTCCGGCAACATGGATGAGAAGATTGCTACTGACCTAGTCAAGCAAGCTATCGCCAACAAGATTCTGCTTGGATGGGAGAATCTGGAAGAAGATGATGGTACACCCATCCCCTACTCTCCGCAGAAAGCACTCCAGCTGTTTCAGGAGTCTAACGACTTCTTTGAAATGGTCCGTGCTGCGGCTGACGACATAGACAACTTCCGCACAGAATTGATGGTTGATGCCAAGGGAAACTCCTAAGCTGCTTGCGATGGCAGCTGGAATGGGGAAAATTCGCATCCTTCCTCAGTAAGAGGGCAGCCAGAGGGTTGCCCACTCCTGTGTGGGATAACAGGCCAGTACTATATGAGGACATACAGTGGGTGTGGGAAGCGTTCACCGATCTGAGTGCTAGTAGGCAGTCTGGCTTTGATGTTAACCCTATATCGTTTCATGACATACTTTCATGGGTAGAAATGATGGGTGTAACTGATAGTGATGACAGGCAAGAGTTAGTATTTCTGTTAAGAGTCATGGATAGTAGTTGGGTCGAATGGGCCAGAAAGAAAACAAATGGCGACTCTACAACTGGCGATAGACGCAACAAAGGCTAAGGATGGAGCTGCTAAGTTTGCGGAGGGTGCAAAGACTGTACATAATGAAGCTAATAAAGCTGCGCAGACGGTAGAGAATTTATCAGACAAACTAAACAAACAGGGTGAGAAGTCCAGTTTAGTAGCTTCGCAGATTAGTGAACTAGTAAGAGCATACCTAGGGTTTGAGGCTGTTAAGAAAGCCATAGAAGTCATTGGGCAGTTTGAACAAGCAGAGCTTAAATTCTCTCGCACGTCCAAACTAACTAAGGCAGATCAACATAGCTTGACTCAAGAGTTTATAGCTATGTCATCAGTAGCTCCTACTACTGCGAATCAATTCTTACAGATCGCCACCGTGGGCGGCCAGCTAGGCATTAAGACTAAGGCAGGGGTGAAAGAATTTTCTGATGCTGTAGCACAATTCTCTGAAGTGGCGGGCATGGGTGCTAAAGAGTCTGCCTTGCTGTTAGGTCGCACTAAGCAGGCAGCGGGCGAGTCTAGTGACTCTATTAAAGAGTACGCCAGCACTCTAGTTATGTTGGCTGATAATAACCTTGCTGCTGAAGGAGAAATTGCTGGACTAAACCTAGAAATGTCCAAGGTACTCTCACCATTCAAGATAGGCACAGAGAAATCTGCTGCACTGTCGGCTACTCTTATCGGATTAGGAGTAGACTCAGGGATGGCCAGCCAAGGTATCAGCAAGTTATTTAATGCCTTGGACCTAGCTACTAAGCAAGGTGAGAATGGCAAGCTCAGTATCATAGCTAATGTCTCTGGCCTTAAGTCTGAAGACTTTTCCCAGTTGTTCAACTCTGATGCCGTCGCTGCACTTCAGAAATTTCTGCAAGGTATTAACAGGCTTGAGGATGCCGGCACCAACGTTAAGACCGTATTCAAAGATTTAGTAGATGGCGATGCCCGTATGCTCAAAAGCTTGCTGCCCCTCATCCAGAACACTGACCAGCTACAAGCTAACTTAGATTCCCTGGGTAGTGCGTGGGCAAAGTCAGGAGCGTTAGAAAAGAGAGCATCTGACCAAGCTAATACCATCGACGGTCAATGGAAGATATTTGGCAACACTATGCGAGCGTTGGCAATCTCACATGACGGTCTGGGTGCTAGTATCGGCAAGGTGATGAAGACGTTCAATGAAGCATTAGGTATCGCCACTGGTTTCAGCCAAACTACTTCACAAACTAGTACAGCGGTGAAGATACTCGCAGTAGCTTTAGAGACTGTATCTGTAATTGTAGGCATCATAATAGCTAAGAAGCTTGCAACGGTATTTGTAGATATGTTCTTGAGTGTAATAAACCTCACCAAAACTTTGGGACTATTCTCAGGAGTCATGGGCACTCTTTTACCAATGGCTGTTGGATTAGGTTTAGTATTTCTTAGTTGGTCTATCGGTGAATCTCTGTTTGATCAATTCTTGTCCGTACAGCTGGCAATGGAGAAGATCAGACATCTAGGTGCTGTGATACTAGATAGCTTCTCTGTATCCGGATTGTTAACTTTAACTGGAGTTACTATTCCAGAAAACAAACCTAAGCACAAATTTGATGTTATGTCTGAGGATGATCTGCACGCACAGACAGAAGCTGAGATAAGAAAAAACTTTCAAGCTCCTACTAAGTCGCTGTCTAGTAACATCTATGATAAAATGTCAGAGAATATGCACGGCATTATTCAGACTATGAAAGAATTCAGTCTGTCTGGAGTGTTATCTAAAGAAGTTATTGGTGACTTGAGTCATGCTTTTGAAGACGCCACCAAAGCTACTAATAAAGTAGGTGACGCTACTAAGGGTGCCGGAGAAGCTTTCGATGAGGATAATGTGATCATAGGCTCACAGCTAGTAGCTCTCAAGAAAGAAGCTGACTTACTGAAGTATGTAGGTCTGGCACGAGTGCAAGAGACAGCAATCATTGCTGCTCAGAGCAAGGCTAAGCTTGAAAATCTTACACTCACTGACAAAGGTATAGCACGTCTCAAGGAAGCTATTAGACTCAATGCACTCGCCAAAGCCCACGATGAAATCAACCAGAAGTTAGGAGATAAGCGTGATCAAGCACAAAACCTGGGGTTGGTCGGTGATGACGCTACTAAGGCAGCTGAAGAGTTTGCGATACTTAACAAGTACAAGCGTGATGGATTAGTGATCGATGAAGAGACTATAAACACCGTCAAGCGTACAGTGGGTGCGGTGGAAGACTTAAAGAGTAAGTGGGACAAAGTTCACGCAGTATCTAATGGGTTTGCCACAGCGTTTGCCTCATCTTTTGAAGAAGTAATTACACAGACTAAGACTCTAAAAGATGCGCTCATAGGGTTGGCTCAGCAGCTGGAGAAGATAGCTTTGCAAGCTCTAGTTACTAAGCCATTAGAGCAAGGGTTGTCCAAGGCGTTTTCATCCATACTAGGTGGACTATCTGGCGCAGCCGGTGGTGCAGCCGGTGGTGAAGCAACTCCGGCAATAGCTCATGCCAGCGGTGATATATTCGGTTCACCTACCTTCTTCAGCTCCGGTGGACGACAACACGTTATGGGAGAGAGTGGGCCGGAGGCAGTTATGCCACTACAACGTGGCTCTGATGGTAAGTTGGGAGTCAGGGGTGGAAACACTACTAACGTCACGATGAACGTGTATGCCAACGATGTTAATGGCTTCAGAGCTAGTAGCCGACAGATCGCAGCAAACTTAAAAAAGAGTCTATAATGGGATTTCATGAAGTACAATTTCCGCCAGACATTTCTGTAGGTTCATCTGGTGGACCTGGATTCAGCACGTCGGTCATAGTCACCGATAGTGGCGCAGAACAACGTGTAGCTCGATGGACACAAAGTAGACGTAAATATGACGTTGCTGAAGCTGTCAAGACACAGCAAAACATGTCAGATATCCGTGACTTCTACATAACTAGGCAAGGTCTGGCTTTTGGCTTCAGGTATAAAGACTGGTCAGACTATAACACTACATCAAGTGGCTCCTATGACCACGACACCGGCCAGACTAACTTAGATGTAGTCATAGGTGCAGGCACTGGAGCACTCACACAATTTCAGCTAATTAAGAATTACACCAGCGGTGGCGTGACTCGTGTTAGGAACATCAAGAAACCAGTAGCAGGGACTATAAAGGTTGCTGTCAACGGTGTGAACACTACTACGTTCACGACCGATACCACTACGGGCATTATCACATTCGCTGCTGCACCGGCCAACGGTACTGTGATCACTGCTGGGTTTGAGTTTGACACTCCGGTTAGGTTTGGCGATGCCCTTGACGACCACTTGCCACTGACTATTGAAGATTACAACATAGGTTCAACCCAGATCACTCTAGTAGAGATACTAGACGTTGGTGAACAACCGGATGAATACTTCTATGGCGGTGCGGCAGAAGTAGCTATCACAAGTAACTACCAACTGTCTGCCAGCCTAGCTAGAACATATGTGTTCAACACCACAGTAGCTAGTGTGTTATTCTTGCCAGACTTTACTAACCTGGCTCCGGGTGCGCCCTACTTTTACTTGATCAACGATTCAGTCAGCACGCAGACTCTCACACTCAAGACCTTTGGCGGAGCTACTACCATTTGCATCATAGCTGCTGGTGTAGCTATGGATGTAATTCTCAGTGTAGATAACTTTGGGGTGAAGGTGTGGTATGCTAAATAAAACGAAATTCTATGGTAAATCGTTTTACAGAGCAGCCGGGTTTGGACCCATAGTTCACCCTATACAGGGGAGAATCCAAGTATTGGGTGGTGCGCCGTCAAGTAGTCTGCAATTACCATCTAGGGCTGGGTTTAATCCTGGCGGACCATACTTGGAGATAATAAATATATCAGGTGGTAGCCAACCACTTAAAGATGAGTCCGGCACTACTATATTGACAATGGCTAACAACACTATTAGTAGAGTCATGCTTACTCCTACTAGGTGGTATGCTACGTCAAAGACCATAAATACAGGCAGTGCAGCATCATCGTCTGGTGGTAGGTCCAACCCAATAGGTACGTTAGCAACGGGAATCACTCCACCTACTACGGGCGCATATACTGATCCGTGTCCGGGTGGTGGCACTATACCGCCACAACCGCCTGTGGTAGATAGATGCACACCCGGTGTTGGATGTAGGACATTCTATAGGTTGCGATGGATATGGCCAGAGCTTACTGCAACTGGTCCAAATTGGAATGAATTGAACAATACGGTAGCCACGGTGACGCGTGATCCTACAGCGATAGCTCCCAACGTAGAGTGGAATGGATGGCAAGTTACTTATGACAGTGCTGGCAACCCGACTCGACACTACTTCCAACTGACTCCCATACTAGATGTGAGCTTCTGCGTAACGGGCTGGAATATAAACATGTCTAACATAGGTGGATATGTTATTTCGTTTCATGCAACATCAGCTCCTCAAGGTTGTCCGTTAGTTGGTAGATACGTCAACTACTTTCATGGCACTCCGGCCACAGATTTTATGGATGTATTCTAAATGTTAGTTCTAAGTTCCAGCCTAGCTTCACTGACCCTAGGCAAGACATTCCGGTTTACTTCTTGCTGGACTATCACACGTACTGATGGGTTTACAGTAAGTGTAACTACTCACGATGGTTTACTTACTGTACCCATCGCTGGAGTAGATGTAGTATTCAATCCAGTAGGTTCATTTAACCCTACTGCACGGCAGAAGCTGTCTCAGCTCAAGGAGCGTAACCTTGAAGTCAAAGGGTCATTCGACATTGCTGCCATCACGTTCGCTGACTTGGCAGCAGGCCGATATCGCGGTGCTAAAGTATCTGAATACTTAGTAGATTGGAAATACCCATGGGCTGGGCCAATCAACACTACCATATACTTCATCGGCCAAACTAAGTTCAACGGCGAGTATTGGGAAGCTCAGATGGATGGCATCACAACCTACTTGAAGAAGGAAGTAGGTCGCAACTTTGATCGACATTGTTCAGCAAACTTAGGAGATATAGATTGCACGGTGAATCTAGCTCCATACACATTCTCCGGCACAGTCGGCACAGTACAAGATGCCAGACAGTCATTCTTTACTAGCTTAACACAAGCTGATAACTACTATAACTTTGGCACACTAGTTATGACTTCTGGGTTGTGTAATGGGTTGAAGTTTGACATTGAGTATTATGTGAACGCTAATGGCGGCATACAGCTGATGATCCCAGCACCATTTAACCTGGTTACTGGAGACACGTTCAATGCCATCAGGGGATGTGACAGAACGCTACCAACGTGCTTGAATGTATTTAACAACGTACTGAACTTCCGTGGCTTTCCCACTATTCCCGGCACTGATATCATGCTGGCATCCGGTAACACATGAACAAGTTTATAAATTCAGCTCGACACTACCTAGGCACTCCCTTCCATCATCACGGCAGGTTGAAGGGTGTAGGAGTAGACTGCTTGGGTCTAATCTTATGCGCAGCGAGTGACTCCGGCATACCACTAAGAGAGAACTTTGGCTATGGTCAAAATCCCGGGCGAAACACAGCAGCTGCTGGCTTGTCAGAACAATTAGATGAAATGGAGCTATGTGAAGCAGCAGCAGGCGATGTGCTACTATGCTGGGTTGGAAATCCCAAGATAAGTCAGCATATGCTCATAGCTACAGATATCTCTACCGTGATTCATTGTACTCCAGACCATGGGGTGATTGAAGATAGGTTCGATGACAATTGGGCGTCCAGAGTTACTAAGTGTTTTAGACTGCGCAACATAGTAGCTGGTGAACTTATTAAGTGGCCAGTGAAATATATGCCTGAGAAAACTTGTGGGTGTTGCTAATGGCTGAAATAAGTCTAATTGCTGTCGCTGCAGTAGCCACCACTGGTGCTACAGCAGCAACAGTTACTGTAGCTACTACAATAGCTACTATCGTCGGTGCAGCTATTGATGCTCTGTTTATCTTCCCGGCACTTTTTGGTGGGAAGGGTGCAGCACAAGGTCCAAAGTTTAATGGGTTGGGAGTACAGACAGCGGGTGAGGGTGACCCGATGAAGTATGCCTTGGGCGGACAGAATAGAGTTGCTGGCACCCTCATATGGACTTCCGGCGTGAAGCAGTCCAGCAAGAAAGTTGGTGGCAACAAGCACAGCTCCGGCACGCGGGTGTATACTTATACCGTCGATGTAGCTGTAGCGGTGTGTGAAGGACCAATTGCTGGCATAGGTAAGATTTGGGCCAGTAGCAAAGTCATATATGATGCCAGCACTGGATTCTACGACAAGAGAGTTTGTAAGGGTATCGGCATATATACTGGTACATCCAGTCAAGCCGTTGACCCTACTATCTACGCTAATCAAGGGGCAAACACTCCAGCGTATCGCGGCACGGCTTATGTAGTGTTCAAATCAGTGAACCTATCTTGGTCTGGTAATATAATACCTCAGTTTCAGTTTCAAGTAGCGGCACAAACTTTTCAATCTGTGCCTGGAGCTATTAGTAATCTGCTCCTGCGTGCTGGATTAGTCAGCAATCAATATGACACTACTTTGTGCAGTGGCTTCTTGCGTGGGTTTATCCTGTCTGGCCCACAATCAGCTATCACCGGCATCGAACCACTATTAGCTGCGTTTGGTATCTACACTCAAGAGAGTAACGGAGTGTTGAAGTTCATACAACGCGGGCTTGAGTCTAGTATCACGGTAGACTCCAACGATTTATCCTCACGAGAGCATGTGGCTGCTGATTCTCCTATGCTACCCACTCGCCCATTGTTGATGGCAGACCAGCCTGATATACTTATTCCCAGTGTCGTACATTTAGGTTACATAGACTATGGCAACGACTACCAGCAAGCCTCAGTAACAGAGAAGATGCGCAACGCACCCTATACGGGAGTCAACCAGATTAGTTTCCCCATGACTCTGTCGGCGGGTGAAGCTAGGTCCATCGCAGCACGGAGACTAATACAGTCATACTCTGAACGCATACAAGTTAAGTTTGATCTGCCGCCAAGCTACTTTGGACTGCAAGAGAATGACATTGCTGTCATAACATACAACGGTGAAAACTACTCTGTGCGTTGCGAGCAGATCGATAGAGGCAATAACTACCTAATCAATGTCACAGGTACTTTGGTCAGGACCAGCACATTCACACCGCATACTAGAAACGAGTTATGTTCTACCTATGCCAACAAAACTCCCTACGTTCCATCGTCTGTGGTTACTTATCCATTCTTGTTAGATGTGCCCGCCCTTAATCCGGGTGACTTAACTACAGGTGGAATCTACTTTACATTCAGCATGGAGAACACAGCGGCATGGAGTGATGGTGATCTATTCTCCAGCGGGGATGATATCACATGGACTCAGAGAATACAGGCGTCACCATCGGGATGTATAGGATTCACTACATCCGCGTTGGGTACTGGCCCAGTAGGTATCTGGGATATAGTGAACACTCTAAACATAGTAGTTATCTCTGGCACACTAAATAGTGCTACAGATTTAGAAGTTTACAATGGAGCTAACAGAATCTACATCGGCGGTGAGCTTATAGCTTTTGGTACAGCTACTCTCACCGGAGTGAATCAGTACACGATCAATAGACTACTACGTGGCCTGAATTGCACCGACAACAAAGTAGGTACGCACGCTATCGGTGAAGATACTATTCTTTTCCAGTCTGACAATGTAGACTTCCTCACACTAAGCGTGGGAGATATAGGTATCACCAAGGATTATGAGATCGTGCCAGAGGGTGGAGTTGCTGGCACTTTCCCCAATTTCAGCAACACTTATGTGGGAAATATATACCGTCAGTTTTCTCCCATTAACATAGTAGGTTCACGTGACGGCTCAAACAACCTCACTATATCGTGGATGCGACGCACTCGTTATCCTAACTTTCCAATCATCACCAGTGCAGGCATGCCACCGATACTCGCAGCTTCAGAGACATACTTAGTGGTGATCTACAATACGTCATTCACCGCTATTAGACGTACAGCCACGGTTGTGGGTCCAAGCTATGTCTACTTAGCTACTGATCAAACAGCAGACGGTTATACCCTAGGCAACCCTGTATATCTGGTTGTATATCAGATGGGCGACCAAGGCGTGACTGGGTATCCTTCCATTCAATCGCAGGTATAAATATGACTACTACACGATATGCGTTCACCCTACTTGTCCAGAACCAAGCTTCAGCAGAGATAGTATTCAACGGTGATATTAACTTGCTGGACTCGATGGTAGGCTTGAACCTATTATCTATGGCTCTGGCTACGCCACCTGGTTCACCAGCAACTGGAGATACTTATGTGGTGGCAGCTTCCGGCACAGGAGCATGGCTAGGCCAGGACGGTAACATCGCTGTATACATCGGCGGGTGGATATTTATCACACCCAAGGCCGGCATGCAGGCTTATGACAGCAATACTACTGCGTGGGTGAGATATAACGGCACGGTTTGGAGTGGAGGGAAATACACGGTAGCAAACTTGCCGACAGGCGTAGAAGGCATGACCGCATACGCCACCAACGGTAGGAAAGTTGGGCAAGGTGTCGGAGCAGGTACAGGAGTACCGGTTTACTTCTCTGCCAGCAGTTGGCGAGTTCACTCCACCGATGCAGCAGTAGCTTCATAACTACTGGTTATAACCCTAACTTCACCGGCGTATTTTGAAAAATAAACGCTCTCTCTCTAAATTTCTCTATATGCCTAGAACACTAACTATAGCTTTTTTGTAAGTTGTGTATAGTATGTATTTTATAGAGAGTTAGGTATTTTATAAGAAAAAACTCCGTAGAGTTACGGTTATAACCGACAGTTATGAAAATTATTTATTTTTATCATACTTACCTATAGACTTGCTGGAGGATACCCGATAAGATTCTCTGAGATCAGTAACTTTAACGAGTAAGAGAATGAAAAGCCGCAAAGAAATCAATCAAGGAATGAACTGGATCAGCCAGCACAAACGTCTGGCCATCTACCTGAGGGATGGTCTCTCTTGCTGCTATTGCGGCAAGGGTATCGAGAGTGAAATCAAGCTTACCCTTGATCACGTAAAGCCATACTCCAAGGGCGGGTCAAACAAAGAGACTAATCTGGTTACTTGCTGCCTCACCTGCAACTCAGCACGCGGCAATCGGAGCGTAAAGAAATTCTGTGAAGCAGCCGTGAACTTCTACACCGACAATTCGGTGTCGGCGGTGTCGCTGGAGAAGGAGATCAAATCACAACTCAAGAAGTCTTTGGACTTAGTTGAGGCCAAGAAGATCGTGAACCGACGTGGTTCGTGCGCAAAGGCTATAGAGGCAATGGGAGCTTAATATGACGCAGAAAGACATGGAGCTTATCACAGAGATACTCACCACGGAGCTGGTTTATCCGGCAGGGTTGTATCTGTATCGTTCCGACGGTATGCACTCCGGAGCTGTCTGGTTCTCCTCATCAGAAGAATTGCTGCCATCCATCCCGGCAATCATATCGGTGATCTCACAAGAGCGTGAGGTGATGATTACTGACAGCGACAATCTGACACAATTCCATTATTGCGATGGAGAGATACATCGATGAGAGATATCTATTTTCTGCTACTAGATCATCGTAGTCTGGCTGAGGTGGATCTAATTGACATGACGGCATCAGGCAATATTGGTGAGTATTATATCACCCGTATAATCGTGCCGGAGAGATACCGTGGCCAAGGGTATGCCTCAGCGATGTTCCAGCGAGTGCTGGATGACGCCGACAGGGAAAACGTCACGCTAGTGCTGAACGTTGTCCCTGATGGTGGATTAGACCACAACCAGCTTTGTTCGTGGTATCGTCGCTGCGGGTTCAAAATGACGTCGCCAAACACCTACTACCGGAAGCCAAATCATGAGCGCATTTTCAGGAAAGATTTACAAAACGTTCCGCTCACGAGAGCAGGCGCAGTCGGCACTCACCAGATACCTTGACCCGTCTTTGACGGCCATGGGCTTGTTTCTATCAGGGAGTATCGACCACGACGGAGTCACCGTCACCGTGGATGCGGTATTCTCGACGGAACAGGCGGCACGTATCGGGAAGGTGTTAGACCTGGCTCACCAGCTGTTGGTATAGGACCAACGCAGTGGTGTTTTGGTACCCTAGCTGTCGGATAGTATTACCGGACATCTTATCGTTGTACTGCGTTGGAGTGTGTTTTACGTCCAGGAGCTTATGTGTTCTGGTTACTTTTAATTATTATCTTGCTGTTATTGCTGGCCAATCCACGAGCCACGCTGACCGTAATTACATACAGGCTGGCTCGTTGGCTCAGGAGAAAATAATCGTGAATAATCACGAGTTAGCTCTTTACTTACGCTGGATGGGTCGATATATTCTCTGAAGGGTTAACTAGTAGGAGAAGCAATGAAATACGCAATGCACGTCCGTGGCAAGAATCTAGGCAAGACGATAAACGACACCCTGGCTCATCTCTTTGAACTCAACGAGAATGCGCCCAAGAAGTTGACTGATCAAGACATCGCTGCCTTTATGAAGGCAGAGTTTGCTGGTGTAAATACTGTCACGACCCAAGCTCCGGAAATTTATCGTCGCAGACGCCAATACAACGCGGGTGTGGGCTCATTCGATGGACTTACTCCCAAAATAGTATCTCGCCAGTACGATTCCAGCGGCATGATAGTTACAGACTATAAGAAGCCACTCACCCGTACCGACAACGCTGCGGAACGGACTGAACAGATCAGGGCGGAATACGCTAAGCTCCAGCAAGAGCTTACACCCGCCCAAGTAGAGAAAATCATCCCGGTGGCGGATTATGTTACGCGTGAAGAGCTTGTCGCCGTAGTCGATGAACGTCTGGCAGGAACCACCCAGCAACTCGATGAGAATCGGGTCAAGCAGCTCATCGCTGAGACAACTCAACCGTCTATCACGGTGGTAGTGCCGGAAAGACAATCTATCACCCTTCCGTCTGGAACGTACCACAAGAAGCTCGCTGACGTGCTCTTAGCTGTCAAGGCAGGTGTCCCGATCTTGCTCGTGGGCCCAGCGGGCAGCGGCAAGACGCATCTGGCCAAGCAAGTCGCCCAAGTATTAGGACGCAAGTTCACCTTTAATTCCATGTCTGCTGGTGTCTCAGAGTCTTCCGTGCTTGGCCGGACACTTCCAGATGCCGATGGCAAGTGGGATTACAGACCATCCCCGTTTGTCAAGAGCTTTACCCAAGGCGGGGTGCACTTATTCGATGAAATCGACGCAGCGGACCCAAATTTGCTGGTGCAAATCAACTCAGCTCTGGCCAACGGCCAGTTATCTGTGCCCTTCTTTGACGGTGACCCGTTCCAACAGCACGAGCTCAACGTCACTATGGCAGCTGCGAACACATTTGGTATGGGAGCAGACCGCATGTATGTGGGCCGCAACCAGCTAGATATGGCCACGGTGAATCGGTTCGTGGAAGGCACAATAGAGATGGATTATGACCGTGATCTGGAGAAAAGCCTGATCAACGCATACCTGAAGGAGGACAGCAATCTTGCTGGCCGTCTGCTGGCCTGGGGCTGGAAAACTCGCGACGGTATCAACTCAGCCAAGCTCCGCCGGATTATGTCCACCCGTAACTTGGAGAACCAAGCCAAGATGCTTCTTGCTGGGAAGTCGTTTGAAGCCATCCAAGCCACCTTCTACGCTGGCTGGACCACCGATGAAGTGCGCAAAGTCACAGGAGGATACTAGGATGATTCACCTCACTAAGAATCTAGCCCAGTTGGGCTCAAGCCACCTCAACCTCAACGGGGTTGAGGTGGAGTTTCACGGCACCCCCGATACCCTCACCCTGCCCGCACGTATGGGAGGAATGGAGCTACGGGTGGTAGCACCCATTAAAGATACCCAATGTCCGGAGTGTGGCGAGAAACACTCAGGATATATGTGCGCAGGTGGTATCTTCATGCTGGAGTGCCCGACCACCGGATATCTCTGGTGTGTGATTAAAAATAATCAAAGTTAGCTCTTTACTTCCGGACAGACACCCGCTATACTCCACGCAGGGGTTAACTAGTAGGAGAATGCGATGACAAAATTGCCCACCCGCCATCTGGACGACAACGGGGTTGCCCGCTATGAGTTTGGTTCTATCACCGAATGCGTTGAATGTGCTTACTCTGATGAGCTACGTGACCCGGTGAATCGGAAGCTTGCTGGCTCATATCCGGAGAAGGGTAGGGAGAAATTTTTCAATTATCAGAATCGCGACACCCTCATGGCGGCACTCGACAAGACACCGCGTCACTTACTTAATGCGGTGGCAGACGTCAAGGAGCGTATCGAGTCACGTATTGAGATGCCCGTAGCTCCACGCCGGAAGCGCAAATATGGTATGGACCAAGGGGATGAACTTTCCCTGGATGCTTGGGTGCAGCGTAACCCGGAAGGGTGGACGGACATGGTCAGGGAGAACAAACCTAAGCACGTGGTGCGTATCGGAATCAACGTCGCTATTATGTGCACCAAAAAGCCAAAAGATTTGCTGTATAGGGGTGCCGCAGCTGCCGCTCTAGCCGATATCGTCACCACTAAAGGGTATTCCGCTGAGGTCACCGTATTCGATGCCCGCGTTGGCCTAACATACAAGGAACCAAAACACCTACAGATAATCACGGCCAAGCCTGCCAACGCTCCATTGGACTTAGGGGCCATAGCGGTGGCAGCTAGTGAGATTGGATTCTTTCGGGTTATCCACCTTATCAACGCCTGCCGTCTGGCTGAAGGTCAGGTTAACGATGATCAAGGCCAGGTGAGCTCTATCTTTGAAGAGTATCGTCGTGGCTATGACGCCATCCTAGATGGCAACGTGTTTACTATCGACGATGCGGAACGTTTTGTGCTGGCTCAGCTAGCCAAACTGGAGGAAAAGTAAGATGATCGCATACTACACAGATAATGTCATATGGTTTGGTCTAAAGGTACTCACCACTGAGCCAGAGACTGCTATGGCATGGCTGAGCTAGTGTCCCTAAGAGCTAATTCCAACAACCACTCCATCAAGTATTTCCACTACAATGGTGCAAACCCGTTTGCTGGCAAGTCATTAGTAGTCTTCACCGCCGCAGTATCTGGCCATACTACCTTCAAGGATGTGCGTGATATCATCGTCAACCGAGTTACCTTAACTAACGATTAAGTCCAAGAAATTATGGTTAGAAAATGCTTTACCTTATGGTGAAGATCGGTTAAGATTGCGAGTCTAAACTAGTAAGAGAATACCCATATGACCATAGATTCTGTAATCTCACGGCAGGTACTTACACCACTATCCAAAGCTACTTCTACGCTCTTGGAGCCGATCAAGCTATTCGCCAACGATTATCTGGAGCTAGAGTTAGACAAGACTCTCCGTTGGTTCGTGTCTACAGCCATAAGTTACCGCCCATACTCTGGTGTGCTTTCAAACTACTACACGGAAGCAGACATAGTAGACTTCAACGGTAGGATGTGGCTCAAGGATGGCTCAGCTTCCGGCAACGCTGCTCAGGGGTGGGTAAAGAAGGTGCCGGAGAAGTCTGAGATCGGGTTTGGCAAGTGGAGGCTTGCTGCCACAGACTTCACCGCCCTTATCATCTCTCAGAACTGGCCAGAAAATAAACTTATCTTCCGGAGTGAAGAAGCTGAGATGTTATATAGGCTGCTCCTGCAGCGATTTGCCGCGACGCAAAGACAGTTAGAGCTAGCGGCACACTTTAAGCATTCTCAGAACGCTCCGGTGATGCCGGCTGACTACATTCCACACTCTGAATCCCCGCTACTACCTTACCAGCAAGTAGGATTGCTGATGTCCCTCATGCAACCAGCGTTTGCGCTCTTCATGGAGCAAGGTACAGGAAAGACAGGAGTGACAGTATCTAGGTGGAATCTGGAAGCTATGCGCAAGCGCAACGGACCTAACAAGCAGATATACAAGACGCTGGTGATCTGCCCCAATCAAGTTAGGTCTAACTGGACTGACGAGTCAGCAAAATTCTCCGTGGTGCCGGGCAAGGTCACGGTCATAAGGGGTGGCATAGACCAACGCAGGAGACTACTGCTGGACGCCATCCGGCACGAAGATGACTGTTTGTGGGGTACTGCTATTATCGGAGTAGATTCAGTGGAGTCTACGTTAGAAGTGCTGAAGATGGTAGCCTGGGATTTGATTGTAGTAGATGAGGCTCATCTACTAAAGAACTCCCGCACATCTCGATGGAAAGCAGCGTCAGAGCTACGTGGTGTCTACGTCCGTCAAGTAATGCTACTCACAGGCACGCCGATAGCTAATACAATCATGGACTTGTGGGCCCAATTTGAACTGATGGGTGAAGGGTACTCTGGATTCATGAGCTTTGCTAACTTCAAGAAGTTCTATGGGGTGTACATCAAGCAGACTTCTCCCACTGAAGGTACATCCATCGAGAAGTTAGTTAGTATCAAGAATGTCCCACTCATTCAGGAACGGCTGGCTAGACTTAGTTTCATGATCACTAAGAAGGATGCCAACCTACAGCTGCCAGACATAGTGGAAGACGTAATAGAAGTCACTATGACTCCGGTGCAAGCTACTTGGTATAAGACAATCAAGGACCAATTAGTGCTGGAGCTGAAGGAGATTCTGGATGGTACAGAAGGTCCACGTAGGATCATGGCCGACCACGTGCTGACCAAGCTACTTAGACTAGCACAGATAACTTCCGGAAATATCCGTTGGGATGAGGTCATAGATATTGAGGGTAAGATATTAGCGGAGAGTAGAACTGAAGCTATTCCTGGACCTAACCCCAAGCTTGACGCACTACAAGAGCTGTGGGAAGATGAGGGACGTGACCCACTAGGTAAGAAGATCATCTGGGCTACTTTCGTGGCGGACATACATAGCATCTCTACTAGGCTCACCACCCTAGGCATCAAGCACGTACTCTACCACGGCGAGGTGCCGGACAAAGACAGAGACAAAGTCATCTATCAATTCAACAACGATCCAGATACCAAGGTACTAGTAGGAACTCAGGCGACGGCTGGTACAGGTACTAACTTGCTGGGATACCCTCCGGAACGTCCTGACTCAGTAGACACCTACGTGGATCACGTGATAATCATTTCTCAGGGCTGGCAGCCAGTGTTACGCAGCCAGAGCATAGCCAGAGCGCATCGCAAGGGTGCAAGGTGTCCTAATTTGCGCATCACCGATGTGGTAGTGCCAGGCACAGTAGATGAAGAAATCAGAGATAAAGTGCGTCAAAAGGTACAGACAGCCACACAGATTCAAGACCTGCGTGAAATTCTAAAGAATGTCTTGGAGAAAGAATTAGTATGACATCCAGAGTATTTCTAGTTGAACCTAGTAAGGGATTTTCCCTTGATCCGCTGGTCAAATACTCTCCTGCTGGAGAAGTAGTTTGGGCAGCATATGGCCCAGTGGTCTATGTCTTGGAGCTGAAGGAAAAGCAGAATATGTCGGCCAAGATTGTAGAGTACCAGTCACAGATCAACCCATTGTTTCCTGATGAAGCGTGTAAGATCATCTTGGATAACCTAGCCAAGCATCACTTTGACCCAAAGTATGACTACATCTGTATGACCGGCCAGCTCCTGAAGGTAGCCTACTTGCTTGCTGTGGTATCGGCTAACTGGCCAGCCGTGCAGTTATTACTCTTTGATGCCCGTAACGGTGTCTATGTAACACGTAATTGGGAGACACCACAATGGAAGACTTGAACCAATTGTTTCGGTTGACGAATGAGCTACGCAAGCTTCACCATGATTTCTACAATCACCTATCGTTAGTAGGTGACAGGATGAAGCAGCAAAAGTATTCTCCATCAGAGCTAGTAGATTTAGGATTTCTGTGTCGTGAAGCAGAGACTCTACTAGATGACTGGAGAAAAGATGCCAAGGCTAGGAAGGAGATTGCTGGCAGTTTGATTGCTATGAAAGTGACCCAAGATTCCGTGTCCAACCCTAATACTCCCGACACGGTCAAGGGTACTTTGGCTAGAGCTACGGCCCAGTGCCGTATGGCTCCAGTGTTACCTAGTAGGACTTCACCGGAGTATATTATGTTGCTGAAGTCGTTGGGCTTCACCGATCAAGTGATCGGCAAGAAGTATGTTGACATACATTGGAAGCACCTTGAAGAGCACGTCACGGAGTTAGCTGAGGCTGGACTCCCCATGCCGTCTGGACTAGGTAAGACTTTCCCAACGTTTACAGCAACATTCACCCGTCTATCCAAGTAGATAGACCTTAAAGATAGGAAGTGTTTTATGTCTCGCACAGATAAGAAGGATATTCAGAAGGTGCCCGGAACTATGGCCGGTGCATCAGCTCTGTCTAGGTTCGCAGAGTCAGACAACTCTATGTCGCTGATCAAGCAATATAGAGTTGTACCACGACTGAAGTACATTCAAGGGTTGAGTGATCCTAACCTCAAGAAGCAATTCGGTGAGGGTGCGGTTATTGTAAGACCTGGTGATGCGCTCGTGGCCAAGGATGCCGATCATCCATTCCTGTTCGTGCCGCAATTCTTCTTCAGTGAGTTCTGTAAGTGGTCTGACCGTCGTGACAAAGAGCAGCCGTCCATCGTTGAACGTAGCTATGACCCTACTAGCAACCTGGCTAAGCTCTGCGGCGACAAGAACAAGCGTGATCTCATCTATTCTGGTCACGAGTCTAGGACAGCCAAAGAGCAGTGGCACTATAAGCACGTGCAGCACTTCTGCTTTCCCGGCTTAATTTATGGTGATCACCCGCTTGCTGGCGAGTCAGTAGTTCTGTCGTTTGAGCGTGGCGAGTGGATCACAGGCCGGCAGTTCATCGGTGCAGTAGGGATGCGACGTCATGAAGGTCACCGCGTTCCGCTGTGGGCACAGGTGTGGAAAATGACTCCGGCACTACGCAAGAATGATCAAGGTAGTTGGTACGCTCTGGACTACTCTGCGCCAGAACAACCAGTAATCCTGGAATCGGAGATGGATTCCTACTTTGCTTCTCATCAGGAGTTGGCCCATCTCCATGAGGAGAATCGACTCAGGGTGGACTTCACTGACGACAAAGAAGGGAGCGAACCAGAGCAGTCATCTGGCGACGGTGTAGTTGATCCAGCAGATTCTATGTAAGTAGTAAGCACATACATAGACTTGCTAAATTCTTAGCAAGTCTATGTATTTACTCAGGGCAATCATGAAATCAGTGCCAATTGAGAACATCAACGCTCTGGCTGAACTGGAGCGATTGAAATGGGCTTGGAGCGCATCAGGCGATAATGAAGTCAGTATTTGCTGTCCTGTACACAAGGAGACTAATCCATCAGCGTTATTAAACACTGACAAGAATCTATGGAAATGCCAAGTGCCGTCTTGTAGCGGTAAGGGCGACATAGTGAACCTACTTTGTCATATCACGCTCACAGATCGCAACGTGATGCTTGCTGATTTGTCAGAACGTTACGATCTGTATGAGGTCAAAGCTCTTAATCCAAGCATGGTAGAGACACTTCATGAACATATTTGGGAAGCTGGACCACTACTAAAAGCATTGTACGATCGTGGACTAACTGATGGAGATATTAGACGGGCAAAGCTAGGATTCAACGGAAAGCGTATCACCATACCAGTCTATGATGAAAAGCGCAATGTAGTGAATGTTCGCAAGTATCTTCCCGGTGCACCTGGCCCAGAGAAGATGATCAACACGTCAGGGTACAGCAAACCTAGAATATACCAGATTGAAGATGTAGTACAATTTGACAGTGTATGGTTACTAGGTGGTGAGTGTAAAGCTATAGTGGCTCGCAGACTACTTAACCCTCACGGAATAGGAGCTTGCAGTATTACGGCTGGTGAAGGTTCTTGGGAACATGAATTTGGAAAACTATTCCAAGGAAAGAATGTCTATGTTGCGATGGACGTGGATAAGGCTGGGACGTTGGCTGCGAGAAAACTTGCTGAGAAGCTTATATCATTCACCAAGAATGTATACATCATCAACTTACCGCTTGACATTAAAAAATACCCCAAGGGTGATATCAACGATTTTGTGGGTAATGAGGGTGCCACGGATAAAGAGTTACTTGCGATTACGCCGATACCGTTCACACGTGTCGTCACGCCTCAAGAGCAGCACGACCTAGGAGAAGTGAACACCAAGCTACTTCACGCAGCTAGGTCTGAGAACGTAGGTAGGAAGATATGTTTGGAAGCTGTAGTACACGCAAAGGTAGACCCACCCTACATAGTACCTAAGAACGTAGGTATTGAATGCACTAGAGATCAACCTAACTGTGAATGGTGTCCAGTAATGTCCAAGGAGCCAGATGATAAGAATGGTCTGACTTGGCTTACGGTGAAGGGCACATCACCCGGTTTGCTACAGATGATCGCCGCACCTATTAAGCAGATGCGAGATGCTATGCGTGAAGCTTTGGGCGTGCCAGTCTGTAAGGTAGCTGAGTTCACGGTGAAAGACCACCTCGACGTAGTAGATGTCAGGTTGTCTCCGCAAATTACTACAGACGGCTCAAACGCAGATCACGTAGTGTTACCAGCCTATATCGTAGACAGGCCGGTGGACATAAACACTCCCTATAAGCTGACAGGCAGAGTATACCCGCATCCTAAGAATCAGCAAGCTATTCTCTTGTTAGATGAAGTGACAGTAGCTGCAGATAGTCTGGACTGTTTCGATGATTCAGATATGTCAGAGCTGAAGATTCTCCAGCCAGTAGAGAATTCACTTGCTGGTATACAGATGAAGCTTGATGAAATCTATTCAGACTATGAAGCTAATGTAACTAATATCTATCAGCGTAGAGACTTTCACTTATCGCTTGACCTGATGTATCACTCAGTGCTTTATATGGAGTTTGACGGTAAGCAGCAAAACGGATGGGTAAACGTCATCGCCGTAGGAGACTCAGGACAGGGTAAGTCAGAAGCTAGTACAAGAATGAGAGATCACATAGGGTTAGGTGAGAGAGTAGACTGTAAGACCGCCAGCGTTGCTGGCCTACTAGGTGGTGTGCAAGACCTTAGTGGTCGATGGTTCGTGACATGGGGTGTCATTCCTATGCATGACCGTCGTGCGGTTATCCTTGAAGAAGTGAAGGGCGCATCGACTGAGACGTTGGGCACACTCACTGATATGCGTAGCTCCGGCAAAGCACAGATCAACAAGATAGCTAAGCATACAGCCTATGCCCGCACCCGGCTGTATATGATGACCAACGCTAGGGGCAAAGCCAAAATGTCTGATCACAACTTTGGTTGTGAAGCTATCTTGGAAGTGATGGGATCACTTGAAGACGTTAGACGGTTTGATGTCGGTATTATTCTCTCAGAGAATCAGATCAACGCAGCTGACATTAACAAGCTCAAAGAAGATCGACCAACTTGCGAGCATACCTACACTTCAGTGATAGCTAGAAAAGCTGTGCTATGGGCTTGGACCAGAAAGCGGGATCAAGTAATCATCGACCCAGACGCACAGAAAGAATGTATCTATGCCAGTAACTTAATGTTCAGCAAGTTTGATGAGTCTATGCCACTAGTAGACAAGGGTACTATGAAGTACAAACTGGCCAGACTCGCCACAGCTCTGGCAGCAAGGTTATACTCTACCACAAACGATGGCAAGATGGTAATGGTTAAGAAGTGCCACGTAGAATATGTAGCGGCATGGATTGATCGGATGTACTCTGATAAACACTTTGGCTATGTGGACTACTCACGAGCCAAGAGATATCAGGTACAAGTCATTGACCCTAATATAGTGCGTAGAAACTTGCTGGCTACCAAGCACCCGGCAGACTTAGTAGAGAACATCACTCACGCTACTGAGATCAACATCAATGATGTGATGGATTGGACAGAGACAGACTTTGCCGGTGCCCAACAACTACTATCGTTCCTGGTGCGCAAGCACGCCTTGTATCGTGTAAAACGATGGTATGTCAAGACGTCAGAATTCATTGAGTTACTAAAGCAGATGAGGATTGAAGGTATACCAACTGAACCAGAGATTGGAGAAGATAGACTATGAAACAAGTAAGAGACTTTCACAAGAAGTATGGTCTGCCGGTAGATGAAAACCTGCACGACCACAGTGGTATAGATACTACACACTCTTTGAAGCTTCTGGCGGCAGAGATTCATACTATCACAGAAGATAGTTTGGAGAGAGCAGTAAGTACACGCAATGGTGGCGACCACCGATTGTGGCGTATGCATCTGTTACTAGGCGAAGTTGCGGAGATGGCCCAGAGCTTAGCAGATCGCAACGAGATAGAACTTGCTGACGCTCTGGGCGACTTGGACTATGTAGTCAAGGGTACAGCGGTGACGTATAACATACCCTTAGACTATGTAGCGACAGAGATACACAAAAGCAATATGACCAAGCAACTATGTCTCCGTCCCAAAGGCCCAGACTACGTTCCGCCGGACATAGAAGGAGCTATAAAGAAGGGCAGAGAGTTAGCGGGGGGTGGGAAGCATGAGTAATTCCAAGGATTTAATTCGTTTAGAAGATGCGGCGAAACTGTGCATGCCTTCCAAGTCAGGTAAGACACCTCATTTTAGTACACTTTGGAGATGGTGCAGAAAATCAGTTGTACGCTAAAAAATTTAAGCTTAGAAAAGCTTATGTTAAACTTATTAGGAGTAGACAATGAACCTAGCTCAACGCATTCTCTATGAAGGTCTGTGTAGGCCGAACAATGTGAATCCTCACTTCAAGCTGGAGCTTGATGAGATGGTGAAGCTACTACCTATACAGATAGTGTCAGTGCCTCATTTTGAGACACCTAGGATTCTGGCTCAGTCTTACAGTGATCTGGAGGGAATTAAGAAGTTAGCCATCTATCATCTATACCCAGCCTACTGGATGGAAAATTCTACCAAAGGTACTCTGATATATGACGGCAAGACTTTCGACAATGAAACTATCTACTCAGGAGCTTTGTTCCTATGGGAGAAGGGTATACCTACTATATTTAACATAGTAGCCCACCGATTTGAGAAACCTAAGATCATAGCTGCTTGGTTGCCGAGCAGTGACCCGCACGACAAGTTTGGCGTCTACACTATCTCTGACCTCACTAGCCGGTCAGCCTATGATGCCAACGGAGATATACAGAAGATTATACAGCAAGCTACTATTTCAATGAATACGCTCTGGCCTATGTTTGCTGCACACAACCTACTACGCTGCTCGAACATCACCGTCACCGATACTGAGATATCTCCTGATAGAGTTAAGCGGGCACGCCGTCTTACTACAGAGCCAACTCTAATCTACAAGACGTTAGTAGTTAGGGTGCCCAAAGAGCAAGCTAAAGCTTATGGCAGAGAGTGGGTGAACTTTGATGAGATGCCTATACACTCTGTACGCGGTCACTTCAAGAAGTACACAGTAGAGAAACCACTGTTTGGTAAATATATCGGTGAGTTCTTCTGTCCGCCCTTTGTGAAAGGTACTCCGGACAACGGCACTATATCCAAGGATTACAAACTCGATGGGAACAAGTAACAGAATATACATCGTAGTAGATTCACCACCCGGCTACAAAGTAAGTAGGAGATACACAAAAGAAGTTATGTTACAGTATCTAACTCTCGATGGACACTGGACAGAGACTGGAGACATATTCACTAACGTGTCTCAGCTACAAGGAATGAAAGTCAAGGACTATAACTCTACGGCTGTTGTCTTTAGAGCATTGACCAAGAAACTACTCTCATTGAGGAAGAAACATGATCTCAGCATTCGACACGATTGACGAACTATGGCTCTATGCGGCTGACCTTATTTTCAAGTATGGTCACGACTGTCCGTCACGTGACGGAGCTAGTAGGGAGATAATGGGCTTTGCGGCAAGGCTAAACAACCCCATGGCTCACTTCCTGTTTAACCCTGTGCGTAAACTTAACCCAGCGTACGCTGCGGCAGAGATGATCTGGTATCTGTCCGGCGATCAGAACATTGACAGGATACTACCATATGCCAAACAGTATGAGCGATTCGCCAACGATGGTATAGCTCACGGAGCTTATGGCTACCGATGGAAGAAGGACAGAAATTTTCTAGCAGAGAAGGAATACACCGGTATACCCAGCAAGTCTCAGTTAGAAGCTATTATAGACTTGCTGGCGGTGAAGCAGGCTACTAGACAGGCAGTGATGACGATGTGGAATGCTGGAGACTTACTACACGCTATTGTGGGAGACTACAAAGACCTGCCCTGTACTTTAAGCTTAAACTTTCTGGTCAGGGCCAACAAGCTCTATATGACCACCACGATGCGCTCCAACGACATATGGCTTGGACTACCATATGATATCTTCTGCTTCACTAGCTTACAGATTATCATAGCTTCAGCTCTGAACCTAGGCTTGGGGTGGTATCAGCACCAAGCTATGTCGATGCATATCTATGACCGTAACATTGAGAAGTGTAGGCTTGCTGTCAACCCGCCAGAGTTTAAGTGCGGGCCGATGGATTATAGTCTGGAATCTACCGGAGCTAGTATCTTCCAACGTATCAGATCACTAGTACAGACAGAAGAACATAACCAACGTTTTGCCACTGTGAGCAAAGTAGCTAACTTGGGAGGGGAGTTTTCCCTGTTCGAGAATTTATCTTGTATGGCAGCCTATCGTTGGTGCCCAGATAGAGCTTATGAGAGAGTGAGTACAAAACTTTTACAGGAGTACATGCATGTTAATTCTTGAAGGAGCTGGTAGACTAGGTAAGTCTACCGCAGCGTCACGGTTAAACGAGTTGGCTATACAACGTGGATGGACGTGGGTACAGAAAAGAAAAATGAACAAACCTGGTCCAGACTTTGACTGGAGATATCAGAATCTCATCGAGCCAGAGATTATCCAAGATAGATTTCATCTAGGTGGGTTGGCCTACCATCATCAAGATGAGACACAGCTTGATGAGATCAGAGTACAGATAATCAACAGCTGGATTCACGCGACTGGTGGTATAATCGTCTTGTTTTACACTGATAACATGGCGTTCTATGGCAAACAGTTTTCCGCTTTCCGCCACGAGAATAAGCCAGACAATATGGATCACTACATCCTACAACAATCAGCAAACTATAAATTCACTGACATGCAGAGATATGCTGATCATGTAGTAAGAGTGAACAGTGTCGATGACTTCCCTACTGACGACACGTTAAACTTCTGGCTCGATGAATGGGCCATCCGCCGTGGCTTCGCACTGGAGTAATTTATGTACACAGAAATAGCTAGTAGTATCTTACAAACCATGGACTCTGCACAGAAGTACGCAGCAAGCAGAGTAACCTGTAAGCGTAAAGCTGTCGGCTGCGCAGCGGTGAGGATAGTAGGTGGCTTCTTAGATAAAACTCGATATACTTACAACGGACCAAGTATATCGAGAAGTGTCTGTACAAACATAGTAGGTAACTGTGGGTGCTCTCACGCAGAGCCACGGATGGTCATGAAGCTACTTCATGACGGATACGCAGGCGGGAAGAAGTTTGTCCTGCTGTGCGAGTATTCGCCATGTACTAATTGCGCGAACATTATACTGGACTCCAACCTGTTTCACGGAATCATATATCACAAGCTAACAGAGCACGATGTAAGGGGCAGAGACTACTTACTGCAAGCATGGCCGCTAGGTGTACTCACTACTGACCAGCTAGTAGCTTACATCAACGATAGTAGGTATGAGGGTATCACCTTAGCTACTAAGGTGGTAGTGTCTTCTGTGCGAGATTCTTTTGATCACTGGTCACTATGATAAATCCTAACTACAAATTAGTAACTAACAGCACTCAACTACCTAACGTGGCTGGGTGCGAGCACCTATTCTTAGACGTTGAGACATGTATTATGTCTGATGTCAAGAAGTGGGCAGGCTTGTACCCATTTAAGGGAGACAGAATTGCTGGCATAGCTCTCAAAACTTCCGACAGTCCAACGTGTTGGTATGTGCCGGTGAGACACAAGAATTATAACAACGTGGACTTCTCAGCGTATCAGAAGTGGCTCACGGAAATTATGTCTAAACGGGACGGGTGGTGGATCAATCATAACATCCTAATAGACATGGCTTTTGTGGCTCACGATGGTGTACCTATCCACCGTCAAGTAATAGATACTCTCACTACTGTGAAGCTACTAGACACTGACCGCATGAAATATGGGTTAAAACCTTACTGCAAGGAAGTGCTGGGCTTGCCGATGGCTGAGGAGCTAGGGATTAAAGCTGCTCTGAAAATTATCAAGTCTAAAAGCTACGGCGATGTACATCCTAACATAATGGGAGAATATGCTTGTAATGACGTGTTCGCCAACGAAATACTTCACCAGCACATAGAGTCTACTTTGCCGGAGCAGGTGCGAGGAGTGTATAAGACAGAGATACTACTAACTCCCATACTTCACGATATGGAGTTGGTAGGCCAGCAAGTAGTTAAGCAGGAGCTTATCCTAGATAAGCTTGCTGGCATCCGGCTACTCATAGAGCTGAGCTCAAAGTTGGCAGAGCTAACTAACAGAGAGTTCACTAACAGCTCTATATGTATCAGGGACATTTTCTGTAATATCCTGGGTCTACCTGTCTTGCTGACCATTACTAAAAGAGATTCACTCACAGGTAGATACATAGATACTGGCAGGCCGTGTTTTGATAAGAAAGCTCTGGCACTATATGAAGTACATCCGCAGGTGACTGGGAATAAGACTAACAACAAGATAGTCCAGATGATCATGGCCTATCGTAAGGAGTCACAGCACCAGTCTCTGTTTGTTAATAGCTTCCTAGAGCTTATGGATAGCTCAGAGCGTATTCATACTACCTACACGCAGCTAGTAAGGACAGGCCGGATGTCAGCCAAACGTCCCAATGGTCAGCAGAACACTAAACGCAGCAAGAGACTTATCAAGCCACGTAAGGGCAGATGCTTTATATCCTGCGATTATTCACAGATTGAGTTCAGGCTTATCGTTCACTATATCCGCGATCAAGACGCCATCATGGCGTATCATGAGAATCCAAAGACAGATTTCCATGAATGGGTGGCGAACATGTGTCACATGGATCGATCCGCCGGCAAGACTATGAATTTCAGAATCGGGTTTGGTGCTGGTAAGTTCAACGTAGAAGCTGCTCTTGCTACAGATAAGAGTGTGGCGGCGGAAGTGTCTAAAGAAGTGGAAAAGATGGGCATTGCTGACGACCAGAAAAACAGGATGTTCCATCAGCTATGTAAGGACAGGGCGGCAGCGTTGTATCATAAGTATCATGAGACTCTGCCCGGTATTAAGAAGACATCTGCGGAGGCAGAAGCAGTGTGTAAACGTCGTGGGTTTGTGTTTAACAATCACGGCAGACGGAGACACTTACCACCGAAAGCAGCAAGAAAAGCATTTAATAACCTGTGCCAAGGTGACGCGATGGATATCATTAAGGAGCGTATGGTGGCGATATCACACCTATATAACAAGAAGATGCGCGACTGGGACATTAGAATTGCTGCTAACGTCCACGATGAGATTCTCTTTGATGCGCCTGAAGAGCTAATGCTAAACACGGAAGTCCACGACTATATATTGTCTGTGCTCCAGACGCCTGACGTGAAATACTCCGTGCCGATTATCGCTGGACTGGGCGTATCTAAGAATAATTGGGGTGAGGCCAGCGGCGATCTGTCCGTGCTGGAGGACGGGTCGAAAGTTAAAACCGTACCTGACGGAGCTAAAATTTTGGCCGGAAAACTGCGCTAAATCGCACTTTTCCGCAACTTTTACGCGTTTCCGCTAAGTAAACGCAGCTAGAGCGTAAAACGCGGCGTTTTTGTTCCTAATAGGATTTACAGGTTGAAATAAATAATTCAATCAGGCGGACACAGAATCGTGGTGGATGGAATAATTCTTTAAATAATTATGATTTAGCTCTTGACTTGGCCTGATTGAGCCGATATACTCTTGGGCTGTGGTAAAGAGAGTTTAACTAGTAGGAGAATGCGATGAAGACTTACGATGATGTATCTGATAAGATGTTCCTTGTTCTGAACATTGCCCTTTCTGAGAATGTCGTATGTCTGGACCGGAGCGATAAAATTCCAACAGAGCTGGTGTCTATGATTGAGTTGGCTGAAGAGGAGTTGAAGTCAGTAAGCGATGAATATCTGGAGAATGTGGAGTTTGAAGGCACTAATAATGCCATCGATGAATGCGGCGGTGCGGCCATCAAATACTATAATGCAATCGCGGAATAGTATATCGAGAGTAACCATCCGGTACTGAGGATGACAGGCTAACAGTAACTAGTAGGAGAATGCGATGAAGATCACTCTCAAAGAATTGACGATGGACGGCTCAGGGAATTTCTGCACAGAAGCTTCTCAGCTGCGCATCAAACCGGGTGCGGCTTGGCCCACTACGATAGAAGTCTGGAATGACGGCCAGCAACTCTTTGCCTCCATGGACTACCGTGATTTGATACACACGTCGTCATTTGAAGGCAGACGATATTGGAACACGGAGGATGTGACGATCACTATCTTCAACGACTAGTCGAAACAGCTCCTTGAAGGAGATGTCTAACAGGAGAATGCGATGAAATTCGAGATTAAAAATATCGTGTCTAGCTCATCAACCGTGGTCTTCAAGGTAGTCTCCACGACCGGAGCGTACAGCGAGTTTTCCGCACCGGAAATACGGGTGGAGAAGAAGTATGGCACAACCGTATTCGCGGCACCCACAATTTCCTGGAGCAGCAACAACCTGTCGGCTGGAAAGGCTCGCGAGTTTGCTGAAGCTCTTACCTACGCTATATCGGCGATGCCGGTGATATCGGCGATGGCAAAGAATTTTCACGGATAACTCTTTACTTTTAACCTATTATAGTCTATAGTAGGTTCTCTGACGGCTGCCGACAGTCTCCGATGGAGACGGGCAAATAGTTTCAGTTTTCTATAGTAGGAGAATGTTATGTCCAATGTTCAAATTAGCGGCACCAAGAAGATCGGTGGCAACAAGGCAACTCAGACCAAGAGCAACGTAGCTCCGGCTGAAGTAGTCACAACCACTGTCACTCCTGCCGCACAACCGGAGTCTCAAGTGGAAGTTACTACCAATACCGTTACCCAGACCGAACCGCAGACCATCCCCGCAGGAGCTGTGCCCGCTGGCACGGAAGCTCCCAAGAAGCGTGGGCCCATCGGTGCGGTGCGCACCGTGTTCGATATCGCCAACGGCAAAGACGCTGCCGGTGTATCAGTCTACAACAGTGAGAAGAAAGTTCTCACAGGCGTCCCGATCAACTATGATTGGAACAAAAACTCCCCTTTGGAGGATAAGCAATTCGTAGACAAAGCTACGGCTCTGGACTTCAAGGCGCATATCGCCGACAAGTGGGCAGAACGTTATATTGGGTCCGCCAAGAATTACCGGCTCAAGGCTGAGATGTATCGTAAGGGTGGCAACCCGGACGATACCAAGAAGATGGAAAAGATGGAAAAGATGCGTCGGGAATACGCTGCGTACGCTGCGCAGCTGAAAGCCGATGGCATCGAGGTGCCGCCTTTGTGTGCTTCGTAGTTAGTCTGTCTGCTCAGACACTCACACCTATCCAGTCTAACGGCTGGATAGGTGTTTAAACTCTTAACCAGTAGGAGCAGCCATGAGCGAGAAACAAGCCGTTCGGTCCATCCAAGAGAAGTCTACTGACCTAGACAATCGGGTAAGATACTACCGATACTTGGTGGAGAACAACGACAAACTACGTGCAGAGCTACTATCTAAGTACAACCAGGCTAAGTCTGACCTAGATAGGCACGATGAGAAGGTAGTGATGGCGGAGTCCATCATAGCTGAGTGCATAGGTAAGAAGGACAAGCTTGTCCATGAGGTTAAGGTAGTACAGGCCACTCCAGCTTTGGAGAAGCTTGCTGCCATCCGTAGGAAGTTCCTTGAATTATCTGCTTAACACGATAGACGTGTTCACTGACCAGCCTACTTTCGACTTGGAAGTTAGCTTGCTGGCCACCACTCCGGTGACAGGCTACGATCTGGTGAGTAGTGTTCAACCTATATCCAGAGTAGTTTATGCCCCATTCTCCGATACGTTGAGCCTGAGCTTGACCGGCGACTTGGGAACGGTGCTGGACAACGTAGCGTTGCCCGTATCTGGCCAGCAACTCCTACAGAGACTCACGTTTGAGAGTAGGTCTGAGACGATACTGTTCAGTGGGTCAGTAGCGGGTGCCGCACCGACTTTCGCAGACATCTCCGTGCCCGACGTGTTGGTACACGTAACGGTGGTGCCTGAGCCTCAACTATTTGTAGGAGTATTATGTATATTGGCGTTTGTCAGCAGCCGGTTGAATCGTTCCCAAAATGGCAAGACCTAGAAGTGAACACCCTTGTAGGTATTCCAGGAAGTGCGGGCAAGTATCCTATCGGTAGTGAACCCGCTAACTGGGTTGCCGCAGCGAATGCGGCGGGTTTGTATCAAATCCGGGAAATCGTAGGCAAGCCGGAAGTAGATGCGGCAAACTCACTCCTATTAGCTTGGAGTCACGTCGATGAGCCAGACCTAAAGGGTGTTACCCTTGAGCAGCTGAAGGTTGCTCACGATACTGGCAGGCTAGCAGACATGGTGAGGCCGGTGCCATGGTTCATGAACTTTGCTGGAGGAATGGTATTAGCCAAGGTGCCTAATAGTCCGACATCGTCGTGGTATCAGCAAGCCTCACAGCAGGCTAGCTGGATCGGCTCTGACATCTATCCTGTATCGGGCTGGAACAACGCTCTGGACCTATTCACGCCGGGTCAGTGCGTAGACAAGCTTGCTGGTCTGTGTCCTGGCAAGAAACAGTTTATGTATGTCGAGTGTTGCCGGCAAGGTCTGGGCTGGCTACCGGGTGGCGGACGTTCACCCACAGTCGCTGAGGTGAATCTTATCGTAGCTCAGGCAGAGCGTAGGGAGGTTGCTGGCATCATATGGTTCCCGATTCAGCCAGAGGGTGGCTTTCTGTTTGATGCTACTACACCCGACGTCAAGCAGGCTATGAGAGAGATCAATCACAAGTTAAGACGATGGTGATGCCCAGCTCCCGGCTGCTGATAACGTGAGCAACATTGATACTAAGTTCACCCGGTAGTGTGGGTTTGAGCTAGTCAGTGTAGGAGTTATCAGGGTGAGTGCCGCATCTCTAGTGGCTAGGTAGTAGTCACACACGGCATAGACTACCACGGGTGGTAGTGGGTTAACACTCACTACCACTCTTATGATGTTCACTGTAGATAACTTACTCCGACCCAAAGACTACGCTTGCCAGTTAGTGCAGTGGCTACAGACTAAGCGTGATGGTCTGAGACTACTAGTATCCAAGGATACAGCAGGATACATCACGGCCATGACTAGGGAGGGCAAGACAGACTTCTGGCCGGAACTTAGGAGGATCAAAGTAGGTTGGGTGGATAGTATAGTAAAGATACCGATGGGCACAGCTCTTGACTGTGAACTGGATTCACCCAGCACTCAAGCTACCGACATCAAGACTCTTGTGTTGGCCAGCTCTGACAAGCTGGATCTATCTCCATTCGCCATGCCTATGTATAAGGGTTATGACTGTAGGAACGTAAAGATAATCCTGGCGAACAACTATATCAGAGACATGGGTTTCACTCCTGTTCCGGTGATGGAGATAGACGATGAGCCAGTAACTCTCAGCGATAGAGTGCTGGACAGCCTCAAGCGTGAAGCTACTAAGTTAGGTACGGAAGGGTGGATCGCCAAGTTAGCCCACTACAATGGTTGGTACAAGATCAAGCCAATCAGAACGGTAGACTGTGTGGTCACAGGCTATGAGATTAGTACCTCAGACACTTACTTTGGAGGACTAAAGAACATACAGGTATCTCTGTATGACAACGAGTGTCAGCTAGTAAAGATTGCTGACGTTGGTAGCGGCTTTGAAGGACACTACAAGAACAACGTTGACCCTACTACACTATTAGATAGGGTATGTGAGATAGCTTATGACTCCCTTGCCAGCAAGGGTAAGCTAAAATTCCCACGGTTCCTACAGTGGCGTGATGACAAGCCTGCCGTAGATTGCACGAAAGACCAACTATTATGATTGAATGCACCTTTATTCACACAGGCCAAACGTATTTCTTTGCCACACTACATGGCAAGTTTGCGCACACTGAGGAAGTAGATGGTGGGCCAATTATCTCTGCCGGCCCACATCAAGTCTACTTGAAGAATACTACCATCACACTGGAGAAAGCTCTGAAGGATGGGCTGGTGGTTAAGATGGGTGATGGAAGATTGGAGGATTGCCGGTCAACAAAGAAGATGCCGGAGAAAATCACAATCTTACTCCAGAATCTTGCTGATGCCTATAAGGATATTGAGGACTATCTCACAGACCCAGAGCGATGGGATGGGATGTCATGAGAGATAACTATGTTCACGGCTCTGCTAGTATCCAGCAATTCTTTAACTGGATCAACGAGAGGCAGGCTATATGGTGGCGTAGGAGTAAAGGTCACCCAAAGCCATGGACTACTGACCCGGTGATGCTGGACTATAAGTTCACTAACTGTTTCAGAGAATTAGACGCTGGTACAGTGGCTCTGAGACTTATGGAGTGTGGTCACATAGATAAGCCACTACTTATCTGGAACGCATGGTGGTATAGGTTGTTCAACTGGCATGAACACGCTACCAAACTAGGGTTTATATTTCACTACAATACCCTTGAAGAGTACATGCTGGACCTACATAAGCGTGACGGGAGAATCTTCACCGGTGCCCACATGGTACGTGGGTTAAATGGTGAACGTAAAGTGTTCTCATATCTACGTCTGGCCAAGCAACTCTATGAAGAGCGTGACGCTATATACCAGCAAGTTAAGCTTGCTGGCACCATAGAAGGTGCCTACAACGTCTGTCTAGGTTACTATCTGATGGGTGACTTCACTAGCTATGAAGTAGCCTGCGATATGCGCTGGACGGTGCTTAGGGATGCTCCAGACAAGCTTACGTGGGCTAACCCAGGCAACGGAGCTATACGTGGGTTAAAACGTCTAGGGTTATCTCCTACGTTGGCAGGAATGATACAGATCTTTGAGATGAAGGATTACTATCTTGCTTATTGGGTCAAGAACGCACCGGTGCCTTTTGAACTTAGAGAGATTGAACATAGTCTCTGTGAGTTTGACAAATATGAGCGGGTCAGGACTGGCCAAGGCAGACCACGTTCCAAGTACAATGGGAGGATATAAGGAGTAGGTATGAGTACGAAACTTGCTGCCAAGGCGATTCTAGTTGCACTAGACGCACTTGACAGAGTCATTAAGCTGGAGATTAAGATGTCAGAAGCTCTCGATAAGATCAACAAAGACCTTGCAGACATTAACACTTTTAGCAACGGCCTGGCCACAGAAGTCACCGCCCTGCGCGACAAGGTCGCCAATGGGATCACACCCGCTGAAGCTGCTGGTGTGACCACTCAGCTTGATGGTATCGCTGCCAAGCTGCAAGCACTTGCTGCTAATCCAGCAGCTCCTGTGCCGGTTGCATAACTAACTAAACATAGGCTCACTGAGAAGTCGGTGAGCCTATGTTTCCTAACTAGTAATAGAAACTGAGGTACAACATGGATGAAGAATATATGCTGGCCTATCTTGAGATGCGTAAGGCAATCTTGATGGCACAGAAGCAAGTGTTGTTTATGTATACTCTGGAAGGCGATGAAGAGACTAAGAATAGGCTCAAGGCTATGAGTATGCTACTTCACGCCGACACAGTAAGTATGCCTAAAAACTACCCAAAGACCGCACTACAGGTACAATCGGGTAATGGGGATGCCTTTAGACTGGAGTTCTTAAAACATGGACTATGATAAACCAGTAGGTTCACACCACGGCATACCAGACCTAACACAACGTGATATCACGCTGCTTGAAGCTCATGCTTTATGGGTAAAAACAGCCATCGCTGCTGGCTCCTATCCAGTCGGGTGGATGCCTCATCACCCTGACTGGATCAAGTCTAGGTTGTTCTGGCGTATTAGGTCTGGAAAGCAGCCGTTGGAGTATCCGCCACCAACATGCTACTCTTGCCCGTGGTATGAGCTAATAGAAATGCCGGAAGTGTCTCACTCTACTTATGAGATAGTGCGGACTGTTGATTTTCTTAGTAATGATATCAAGTCTGTCATAGTAGCTCAGTGTCGGTATGTATACATCTCTGGACCTATGGATAACCCTACTCAAGAAAACCCTATGATCATTAAATATGGTCAATACAAGTTCCGTGCGTGGAACGGTGCGAATACGTCTAGGATGGAGCCAGCAGGGTATATTAAACTGGAGTCTACTGATGGGTTGTGATATTCACCTACATACCGAAGTTAAGGTTGCTGGCAAGTGGCATCACATGGGTCATCCCTTTATTCGCCGACACTACTTGTTGTTTGCGAAGATGGCTAATGTGCGCAATGACCCAGTGAGAGTCATTGACCCTATTAAACGTCATCTGGGCATCCCTGAAGACGCTACAGAGCTGACCAAGCTGTGTTTCGAGTTGGATCGTGAGAATTATTCTGACCTACGTGAAGGATGGCTGGACAGCATTCATATTAGGGAGTTATATGAATGGTACGATAAGCTTAATGAAGCTCATGGCCTTGAAGGGTGGTGGGCTTTCAGAATACCGTTTGAGGATGTTCGGTTTATCTTTTGGTTTGATAACTAAGGAGCACAAATGAAAATCTACATTGCAGCGTCGTTTACTCAGAGAGACTATGAAGCTGCTGACATGAAGAACTGCTTGCTGGCAGCCGGTCACGAAGTAACTAGCCGATGGCTGGACCCGCTACACCAGAAACACAACAGCTATGGTATGGAGGACAAGTTTGCCGCTATGGACCTTACCGATATCCGGCGGTCTGAAGCTATGGTCATCATCACGGAGGGTGACGGCAAGCAGACTACTAAAGGTGGCAGGCACACAGAACTAGGTATAGCTCTGGAGCGTCACATACCTATCTTCTTGTATGGTCCCAAGGAGCAGGTGTTTCACAACCTGCTGAGTATCCAGCAAGTTATTACTACAAGTCGGTTGATATTCGAGTTGGCCAAACACAGTAAGACTGCTTCAGGCAGCGTTGAAAGCTCTGGCTGACCGGCTGTGTAATTGTGGATATCTAGTACCTAGTCTCAATGGCAATCATCCAAAACTACACAGTAAATCGTGTGCTTTCGTGGCGGCTCTGAATATGGAGTATAAACTATGAATGATATTATTTGCGGTGATTGTGTAGAGAAAACTAAAAACATTTCAGACTCTAGTATAGACATGGTTTTATTCAGTCCACCGTATGACAAAATAAGGGACTACAACGGATTTGAAATCGACATGAAATCATTGGGAGCAGAGTACTGAAAGATGGAGGTGTATGTGTAATAGCGGACGGAACTAAGAATTTTGCTAAAAGTCTGACTACTTGTCGTATAACTTTGGGTCGGGTTTCAACTGTTTGAACATCTGATTTATAGCAAACACGGTAGACCTGGTGCTTGGTGGAACCAACGATTCAGAGTAGACCATGAATCAATCCTTGTATTCTTCAAGGGTGCCAGACCAAAATTTTTGATAAGCAACATTTATCGGTACCATCAAAAACTGCAGGTAGAGGCTGGCACTACTCAACATCAAACTCTGAAGGCAACTGGTTGAAGTTAAAACATCCGGCTACATTTCCAGATAAGTTAGCTGAAGACTTGATCAAATGTTTTACTCAGGAAGGTGAAACAGTCCTTGATCCAACCACTTTAGTCAAGGCTAAACAATGTAAAAGGAATTACATCGGCATAGACTCATCTACCTATTACACTGAAATATGTAAACATCGTTTAGACTTGGAGACAAGATGAAAATCTTAGACATTCGCGGCACAAACGGATCAGGCAAGAGTTCTGTAGTAACCTTGCTGGCAAAGGGTGCAGGCAGGGCGGTGTCCCAGACACCGTGCGGGATGCCATATACTATACTTGCGACGGAGAAACACGGTCTGATAGCAG
>JAYVXX010000112.1:0-4756 GCA_043784805.1 Minisyncoccota bacterium
AATCTATTGTCGTATCTAATTGCCACAGAGAAGTGACAAAGCCTTATGGGTGGATTAACCCTGAGGATATTGAGGACGCTAGGCACACTTTGGGTGAGCGCGTATTCGATCTAGAGTATAATTGTGTTGAGCCTAGAAGCGAGGGAACTACTTGGTTACCAGAAGCTATTGATTTAGTATTTGGTCTCGTTCCAGATAAAGGTGGGCATTTCTACCCGATCCATAGTGATCGAGTAAATGGTAAACCACGCAAATGGGAAGGTAAGCCCGGAGAAGTAATTCATTTACTAGACCCCCAAGAGAGTATAACTTTCTACCATGGTGCAGACTGGGCTAAAGCTAAGGACTCAACCATTCTCAACTCTTTCGCTAAGAATCCTAATGCCGGCGAACCTGATATTATGGTTCATTGGGAGCGTTGGGAGAAGATGCCTTGGGATGTTGTAGTTTCCAAGTATAACAGAATGGTAGCGGCGTATAAGGGAGCAAGCGCAATCGACGGGACGGGCGTGGGATCAGTTGTAAACGATCTTCTTAATCATCCTGCAGAGTCTATTGAGTTCAGTAATCGCAAGCTTATCAATGACATTATTACCGCCTACGTAGTGGCGGTCGAGCGAGGAGAAGTGCGCATCCCTTATATTGAACACATTTACAAAGAGCACAAATACGCCACCTACGATATGCTTTATGGGAAGGCGCATCTCCCTGACACAATAGCCGCAGCCGCTCTCGCTTGGCACGTTCGCACCAAAGCAGAATTCTCTCTCAAGATGTTCCGCCCTACTGCTGGCTGGTAACGCTCGCCTACCGGCTCGCTACCGATGCAACTCCCTTGACCTTTTCCCAGATCCATGCTAAGCTGAATTATAAAAAGTGATTGGCAGGTAACGATTGATGCAAGATTTAGAGACAATGAAGCTGATGAATGCGGAGGCTACTCAGCGCGGCTTTACGCCGCGCACACACGACACGCCAGCACAAACAGCAGGGGGTGTGGTCCTAAAGTCTATTGGCTTTGGGTCTGCACTTCCTCGTTCTCTTGATGACGATGCGGAATTGTGCGGACGCAGGTTGTTTACCGAAGCGACGTGGCCTGGAAAAGAAGGAGCGAGCAAAGCGAGCGAGAGTGCTTACTACTCGCTACGCTCGTCGCTTGGTCTTGTTCCTGCTACTCCTGATTTCCGCATCGAGCTACTTGAGGGAGGCCGCATGCCCACCAAAGCTAACCCGAGCGATGCGGGCTGGGATTGTTATGCTGCTGAGGACGTTACCATTATCCCAGGTTGCTACACCAAAGTGAGGCTCGGTTTTAAGCTCCAAATCCCAGAAGGGTGGGAAGTTCAAATCCGTGGTCGCTCGGGTCTCGCTGCTAACCAAGGCATTATCTCCCACTTTGGCACTATCGACCATCTCTACCGCTTAGAACTGCAGGCTATGCTAACTTGGATGAAACCTAACGACGAGCGTAGCGAGGAGGAGTGCGGCTACCGTTTATTTCCTGGGGATAAGGTGTGTCAGATGGTATTTGCTCCTGTGTATGCGAATCGGTTAGTGCAGGTAGATAGTGTTGAGCCTAGTGAGCGTGGTGGTTTTGGGAGCACAGGACGATGACAATTAAGGAGTTAGTAATGAAGGGACACGGGGATTGCGAGTTGATGATGGACAGTGATGACGGTTATAGCTATATAGCATCTACTGGGAAGAGAAACTACTGCTTCCTACCTGTAGAGGAGGCTGAATAATGGCATGGTCTCCTCTGAAGCTACTTTACATAGCACTCGAATGGTTTGGGCTCCTTTAATGGATACCTGGGAAGAGGAAGCAATGAGAACACCTTATACGGTTGACCAGCTTAAATGGATGAGCATGGTGATCGACTTGTTTGGTAATAAGGCGTCGCTTGGTTACGTCACTGATATTTGTTTGCAGTGGGAGAGGGAGCGTTTTGAGAAGGGCGCTAAGGACGACCGTGACGTAAGGGTTTATGCGTTCGATCTGATTCAAGCGATTAGTGCGACTCGAAAACCATGAAGCGCGGCCGTCCTGTTATTACTAAAGGGTTGCGCTCGTCAGAGAGTGTGCGATTGATCGATGGTGTTCGTGACCGCTTCATACTCGACCTCTATGGCACTAAGGACTTCAAAGACAAGCGCACGTTCACGATCAACACAGAAGCGGTCAAAGCATTACTCGAGACGTTCCTCTCTGACGAGCTTGAGCTGTTTCTGAAGCGTGAATGGAAAGAGGACAGGGAGTTCATTGCCGAGTATCTCGCTGCTTATTTATTCCAGGATCAAGAGGAAGGTGCTATTTTGGAACACTTTGACATTGAAGTACGTGAGTTCAATAACACCTACCATTCTTGCTTACGAGGGTTTAAGCAGTGTTACAAGGAAGATTACGTTTAGATGATTAGTGGGTGACTGTAGAAGAACTCTATCAGATCTGGTCGCCTAGCAACGAGGAGCGAGTGTAGTGAGCGATAAGTGTAGTGGCTAAACGTCTTCCCAGTCAAAAACGATATCCCGAGCGTAAAAGAAAAGAGCATAGTAGCGAGCGCCCTATGCGCGAGCGGGAAAGGTGCTTACGTTACGGCCCTCTTAATTGGCTGCAGGAAGAGCTTGACAGGCAGGCGCACTCTGATGTATATTTAAGGGGTAAACGGTTAGGGTCACGGCTCAGAAGAGCCGTGCACGAGAGAGATAGTGGTTGTGTATGCTGTGGTTATAATAGTAACCCAGAGCATATGACCGTCCATCATATTTTTCCTAGACGATTTGGGGGAACAGATCATACTGGAAACCTCCGTAGCCTGTGTACAGAATGCCACAAACACTTCAACCATCTAGAGTATCAGGGCTGGAGATGGTGGCGATTCTTTGAGTATGTTGAACTATCAAAACAGGATCTGGAACAAGAAAGGCAAGAGAATGGATTACCTACCACACATTACGACGATTAATTGCGAGTGTATCAAGATCAGTGAATGGGAAGAGTTGTGTCTCATCACCTTCGAGAACTGTTTTGATCATTACGATTTGATGGGAGGAATATTTGATGCAGTCCCTTTCAGCTCCAACTAACATGCTCTTTTATGAGTTCCCACACATCACTCATGTGCCTGTTGCGACGGAGGGTGAATGATCGAGCTACTTCGCCAAGCGCGTGAGTTTATCGCTACACTCGTTGACAAACAGCCTACAATGCTCCTCTACGACATTGGACACACTGAGGAGCGTAGCGACGAGGAGTTGCTGTCGGACGACCTAGAAGCCATTAAGGAGCGCAAGGATAAGGTACATAGAGAGAACGAATTACTCATTTACAGCATAGTTGACGAAATAATGGATAAGTATGGTTTTGGGGCTCTAGCGCATAACTTAGAGCCTTACAAGATTCCGCTGTTAAATGGAGATTCTAAATCTTCGACTACGTGGCTAGGGAGCACACCTTATCAAGACCTTTTTCCAGCAGGGGTAAAGTTGCAGTGGATGCCTTGGGCTGATAATGAAAGTGCGAAGTCCCCTACATTTGGAGCGAGCATCTCTTCTTCAGGATACGCCCAGACCATGGGTACCGAATGTCACTACTGCTCCCTGCAACACAGTTTCTATAGCGAGCTTCCTTTTTCCAAGTCTTTCTATAAGAGTGTGTTAGAGAATGACGGCTGGGTTGAGAGCACAGAAGACGGTAACTACATCTGCCCCGTCTGTTTTATAGAGCTATTTCAGGAATAGAGTGCGACCGCCTTTGGCGGTCGCTTATATAGCGCTTGACAGTATAATTGAAATAGTGTAAGATAGTGGAATGATAAATAAGCTTTTATTACTACCCGACTCACATGTAAAACCTGGTGATGATCTCAACCACCTCGACCACATTGGCCAACTAATTGTCGATGAGCAGCCTGAGGTGGTTCTTCATTTGGGGGATTTTGCGGACATGCCTTCCCTGTGCAGCTTTGACCGAGGTAAGAAGAGTTTTGAAGGGCGTCGCTATAAAGATGATATTGCTGCATCTATAGAGGGTATGACTAGGCTCCTCGCTCCGCTCAGAGCACTACAGGATAGACAACGCAAGAATAAGGAGCGTGTCTACAGGGTTCGACTTGTTATGCTTGCCGGAAACCACGACCAAGCCCGTATCAACCGTGCTATTGAAACTGATGCTATTCTTGAGGGCACAATCAGTTACGATGATTTGAAGTATGCAGAGTTTGGTTGGGAGTGTCATGACTTTCTGGAAATAGTAGAGATTGAAGGTGTTGCATTCAGCCACTATTTTACGAGCGGGGTAATGTCTAGGCCCGTGAGTAGCGCACGAGCCCTTCTCCAGAAAAAGTTCCAATCGTGTTGCATGGGGCACGTCCAGACTCGCGATTTAGCTTATGCTTACCGACCTGACGGTAAAATGATTACTGGCTTCTTCGCGGGCACTTCGTACCCGCAGAGTGCTGACTATCTAGGCCCGCAAGGCAACCATCACTTCAGAGGCGTGCATGTAATGAAGAACGTACGTGATGGCGAGTTTGAGATCGTCCCCTACACTCTGAACGAACTGCGTTCATCCTACTCCTGACCATGCAACTCACTAACTGTTTTGAGATGTGGTGCTTATTCCAGTTTTTAGTCATAGTAGTCAGCCTAATAATAGTAACGAGGAGAATAAAATGAGAATACGATTGAGTGAGAAACAGTTGAGCATGATTGAGGATGCTCTTTATTGTAGGTTTTCGGATGTTGATGGCGTGCTT
>JAYVXX010000113.1:0-4598 GCA_043784805.1 Minisyncoccota bacterium
CTGAAACTGGAGCCACAAGAGAGACGCAAAGTGGCAGCAAGAGAGATCCTTGCTAAAGTGGAAGATGGGACACTACAAAGTAGGTCTGTCGAGTGGTGCAGAGCCACTGAGGATGAAGGTGGACTATTCATTAACTGCTGTGCCGCAGGAGCATTCATCGCTTACCAGTGTGACTTCAACTGGGAAAAGGTAGACAACAGTTATTTACGGTGGAATAATCCAGAAGACACTATGAAGACATTAGGGTTTACTGCATCAGAATTCAAGTATCTAGCAGAATACTACGAAGGAATGATGGGTGATCGTACCGAGAACCTGCAACGAGTCTTTGCTTTTATCGCGGAGACTGGCAGGATTCCCAGTGTAATGGACCACTGTGTAGAAGAGAAAGCGATACGATGATGGAAATCAAACGCCACCAAGACAACACGATCACACTCAAAGGCTTAACACTGGACCAGTTTATGCTGATCAATGCGGTACTGGGCAGTAACAGAAGTGGTCGATATGAGAACCTTATCAATGAAACAGACGTATCATTCACGATTTACATACCGATCTCAGACTACGCCGAAGAGATTACGGGCGCAAAAGTGGGAGAGTCCCGTGCTTGCTATCGAAAAAACGCCGACAAAGTAAAGGAGAAGTGGAATGAAGCCAGCAACAAACCCAGTTGATGCATGGAGGGAGGCAACGCACCATGAGTCAGTTGGTCGTATCGAAGAGAGGGGCAGGCACCTGTTCGACAAATCCTGTGCCATTGCAGGAGCAGGAGACTACCGTGCCTGTGTCTACCTTGACACTGATGGAAACCCCACCCGACGTTTCCAGGTGGGGAAGCCTGTCAGTGGAGGAGGCGATGCGACACATAAAGGAGGAGGACCGTATGCCATCGATATGGACAATAGAACCTGTGATTGCCCTTCTAAACAAGGTGTTACCAAAGAAGTAGACGGTAAGACAGTGGTAATAAAAGAAGGGGAAGTGTCCTGCAAACATATCATCGGGCTGTTCTACCAGTTTGCAGAGTGGGAATATGAACTCAAACCGATAAAGAATGATCCCACACGGAAACTAATCGTGTGGACGAAACGTAAGGATAAGAAGGAGGAAGAGAATGATAAGTGAAACTTTGTACTTTCTACTAGGAGTACTTTCTGGATTGATGGGTGAACTGGTGATCGCCAGTGTGAGAAGTAAGGAGATGGTATATGGCGAACCAAGAGAGGGAAAAGACGAATGAACCGGGAAGATGTAGTAATATGGTTCGCACTACTTATGCTGGCACTGGGGATCATGACAGCCGAAGCTATATACTTCTATAGACTCTATAAGCGCGAGAAGTGGAAGAGTAGTCTTTCTATACAAGTGAGTGTACTTCAAGCGTCTATCAGTCAGTGGCATGATGAGACTTTTGGCAAAGGTACACCAGAGGGCATAGGGACATGCCACCATACCATTGAAGAGTGCAACGAATTGATTAAGGAACTACAGTACTGGATAGATTCTCCCCCTCCTAAGAACACGACACGGCAAATGTTAGCATTGGAGGAGTTTGCGGACATCTTTATCCTTATGTCGGTACTGGCAACGAAGTGGGATACGAACTTGGAGAGTTACATACTGGAGAAGATGATCAAGAACAAGAAGAGAGAGTGGAGTGAACCAGACGAAAACGGTGTGGTGCGACATACAAAGGAGGGCTAAGTGAGAGTATTTAGAGTCATAGGTAGTATTGTAGATGATATAGAGTGCGCCGATTGGTTTGGTATATACATGGCAACTGGAATACTACTGTCAGGTCTTATGGATTTATATTCGTTAATGCCACTAAGTCAAGCAATAAGTCGTAAAAGCGCGATGGTGTTCTTTGAGTGGGTACTGCCAATACAGTTTGTACTGTGGGGAATATTTCTCATAAGAAACATTACACGTCACGCCACACCCTATCTAAAAGAGAAGTGGGAAGAAACCAAGACTACTGACGATGACAAGTCCACCCTGCTTCGCGCTAGTAAGGAGAAACGATGAAAAGGTTTAGGATTCATGGAGTACTGGACGCAGTGGTGTTTATCATCTTCCTGCTGGTAGTACGGTATTCTCATCAGCAGATACCGATTATACGATCCGTGCAGAACATATTCTTGGTCGCAGGTGCCATGTACTATTCGACGGTATATATGATAGAAGTGAGAAAGACACGACGATGAATGACAAGTACTTGGAAAGTAATGTGAACCACCATATCCTCTTCGAGCGTTATCGCAGTGGTGACATGAAAGCACTGGACAGTCTCTACAAAGAAGTGGAAAAGTTGGTATACAAGATGGTACAGGCGGCAATCAAGGGAAATGAGTATCATCCACTATACGAGACGTACCTTGCAGTAGCACAAGATGCAGTGTTACGTGCGGCAGCGAAGTACGACATCAATCGAGGATCTGCATGGCCACCATTTGTACGGTGGAATATCCGCACCGCGATTAACCATGAGAATAGGCGTCAGGCGTCCATTCGGGCAGAGGCTATTCCAGTGGTATCTGTCGAAGAGATAAACACAGAAGGTGGAGAAAAGTCAGACTGGTTTGCCATTGAGGAACCCTCTAATATGGAAGAGGATATGGAACTGGAACAGTCTACGCAAGACTTTATCAGGTCACAGAACTTAGACTTCGAGCAAGCGCATGTCGTATGGGGATTGCTCAGGGGTGATACTTATGAAGAGATCGGCGTAGACATCAATAGGAGCGAGAATTATATTTCGGTAATGAACACAGCCCAGATTCGACCTAAGTTTGAACAATATCTACTGGAACGCGGAAAGATCTATAAGAAAGCGGAGGAACTGGAACTTGTATAAAGTAATTGTATTTATCGCGGCGGCAGTGGTTGTGTTCTCTGCCTATCTGGTTATCAAAATATTCACAGAACTGGCGAACGAGGTGAAGGATAAAATGGAATGACACATGAACTACGACAAGATCAAGAAAGTGTTCTGTGACATATCTGTAAGCGCAGAGTATAATCTGTCCTGTTTCTCTGTCAGGTGTTACGATGAAGACTACAATCCTATTGACCACTACGCTGGTATCTTCGAACCTTTCGGGGGAAGACACAATACGGCCCAGTGTGAGATTATGGTGACGACACTGGTCATGGAAACAATGCCGAAGGATTGGAGTGGTACACTCTATACAGACCACAGTGGAGTGCTTCAACTATGGGAGCATAAGGAAAAGCAGAAGTCTATTGTTAGCCTGATTCCAGACAAGGAAGCAAGAACACGTTTCCATAACGCTTATCGTAAGGTGTACGCTTCCGTAGTACAACTCAAAGGGGTACACGTAACAGACATAGTGGGAGAGTGCTGTGGGAAACAAGCCACAAAGATGTGGCAGGACGTGAAGATAGAACAGGCGATCCATCTGGAGTGTGACCGTGACTGTGCATCGATACTAAGAGACTACAAGAAGTGGTCTAATTTCATCTGCCTGGAGGAAACATGAGGGAAGAAACCAGAGGGCTAGGAATGGTAAGTCATACTATTAACAGACTGGAAGTGGTAACTTACAACGGTGGCAGAGAACTAATACGCTATGATGATAGCATGGAGGTAATATTCAGCTTCCAAGATGATGACAATACACTGAAAGTATTTGTAGTGAAGAGACAGGGAACATGAGACTAGGAATTAGCGGAAGTCGCAACTGGCCAGCAAGTAAGAGACGTGAACTCTGTGCCGCCTTTATGGTAGTCTATGACAAGTTAAAGCCGGAGGGGTTCGAGATTGGGGATGCGAGTGGGGTCGATAGTATCCTCTACACGTTCCTAAAACAAAACAACCAAGATGTCAACAGACACTTTTCGTACTGGGCAAAACTGGGTAAGAGCGCGGGGCCAGAACGCAACGGAAGAATACTACAGAACTCAGAAGCACTGGTGGCTTTTCCAGTGGGTGATAGCAGGGGAACGTGGAACTGCATACGACAAGCAATGGCAAAGGATATTCCAGTTTACATCTACGAGAATGGGATGTGGAGAAATGATAATGGAAGCAGCGATTAAAGTGGAGTATCAGGGCAAGCCTTACTGGGTGAACCAAGGATACTGGCAGGGTAATAGTGATAGGATCGTACTCAGGGATATTACTGGAGATGCCTTTGATGAAGATCTTATACATCACAGTAATGGTAAATGCAACTTCGTTCTGAAGTCAGAAGTAAAGCTATGGGAGGATAAACCAGCAATGAAACATGAAGTAATTCCGATGAAGTACCGTGGCCGTAAAGTGTACGTGTCCAAGGAGTACTATGAAATATGCCTGGAATGGCCTACCTATTCAGAGAGGAACAAAGAGGGCGAGGAGTTAAAAGATGATGACAATCTTTATATTCAGTTGAATCGATCCGAACTGAAGCCGTGGAAGGAAGTGGCTGATGGACTGGTGCCGGTACGCTGGAAAGGTCTGCCCAAAGTTCACTATATGCCAGAGAGTTTCTTCAATGGTGTGACCGATGCCGCATATCTTCGAGATCGGATGGGCAAGTGGAAGGTGTTTGTAAATGGAGTTCCCAAGAAAAACAAAGGACAGGACAATG
>JAYVXX010000114.1:0-4594 GCA_043784805.1 Minisyncoccota bacterium
GTATTAAACTACAACAAAACCAAGTCAGGTTATGACTTGGTTTTGTTGATTGATTCGAGCCTTCTCGAGTGCTCGAACTAGCTCTCTTTTTGGTGACCCCACGGAGAGTCGAACTCCGCTTACCGGCATGAAAAGCCGATGTCCTAACCGATAGACGATGGGGCCGTCCTTGTTTGTCTTTATTGTGTAATTAACCTAGACAAGTAAAAAACATACTACCATAAAAACATGATTCTTTCAACTTGGGAATGGTGCAATTCATATGATATAGTAGAGAGTATTCGGGCGGGAAGCTCGAGAAGCTTGGCTTCGAAGATGTTGAAAGCTAGTAAGCTTTCGACCCAGTTGTGAATTAACCGATTCATGGCTTGGCCATAAATAGATTGTAAAGCGTGCACAGAGTGTGAAGGTAGTAGAATAAAAATAAAGGGCGGTTAGCTCAGTTGGTAGAGCGCCACATTGACGTTGTGGATGTCACAGGTTCGACTCCTGTATCGCCCACATGTACAAAATAATCCTGACTGAAATGTCAGGAAATTTTGTTATGTGGGCGATAAGCACGTGACCTGTGTCACGTGCGTCAGGAGTCGAATAGGGGTCGAGGAGTCTCCTGTTTTGAGTACTCACAAAACGAGACGAGGTGACCGAATCTCCTGTATCGCCCACATGTACAAAATAATCCTGCCATTATGCAGGAAATTTTGTTATGTGGGCGATAAGCACGACACCTGCGTACTTTTTATTGAGTTCAAAGGACGAAAAGAAAAAGATATGTTTGGTGACCGACGCACCTGCGTGTGTGCGTGAAGAGTCGAACGAAAAACCGGTATACAAGAGTCCTGTCTCAAAAACTGGGTTCATGGTTTTTGAGACAGGGCTACTTGTCAATTTTCCCCGGGGTCGAGACTTTGAGTGATTTATGAGTCCCGAAAGGACGAAATAAAATACCAAAGTGGTGACCGACTATCCCACAGTGTCACTAGCAATAAAACAAATTAAAGAGTAGTATTCAATCCATATATGAGAACCAAGGAATCTCTGCCAAATACTTCCAAATCTGAAAATCTAGTGATGCCACCATATCTTTATGATCTTCTCAACAGAATGTCTGATAATTCTGATTTGATGGTTTCGATGCCGAACGGGGGTCAGATGTCTAATCCTAATCCTGTTTCTTCAAAAGCAACAAACGAAGCTTCTACTATAAGTGATCTAAATTATGTTACATATTTACAAGAAGTTTTTGAGCAGCCATCAAAAGTATTAGATCGCCCATGGACTAGTAAAGAAATAAGATTGCGAGAATCAGCATATTATCTGCTAGCCTACCTTTATTCTAATACTAAAGAAAAAAGTATTTTGGAATATATGATTGCACGACTTGCAATTGAAAAATCACGATGGATGCTTTTTCATATGCTTGGAACACTAGGTTCTTACCGGAATTTTTTGAAGCCAGGCATACCTGCAGACGTTGATATAACTAACATAATAGACCTAGTTGATTATAAACATTCTCTTGTATGGGAACACGCACTTGTTTGTTTAGAAAACACTCATACTCAGAAAGCAGAGGATAAGATTATAGAAGTCATATCAGAGTCAGATGATTTAGATAAAATCTTGTACGCATGTCATATCTTAAAGAAAATCGGCACGAGAAAGTCTATTCCGTACCTGAAGCATTTTGCTCAATCACAGAAAGATAAAATCTCTGAGAATATCGTATGGGCCCTATCTGCTCTGTCAGACAAAACAGATTTACCTTTCTTTATTGATGTTCTTATACATAATAATGGTAAGTTGGCTGCTCTAGATGCAGTTTTGAAATATGGTGACAAAAGCACAGTACCAGTGGTCGAAAATAGGATTAAGCAATTTGTTTCTAGAAAAAGAAAAATACATGTTGCTGTTTGGGGTCTGGATAAAACCGACTTAACTCAAGCAATGGAGTTCTTGGCCAAGTATGTACACGAATGTCCTAGCATATCGAAGCTCTACACGTTACTGATGACAAAAAAATATGAGATGCTTTTTGCTGTGGAGCAGCAATGGTTGAAGGATAATGCCTCCAGGTTTACTGTATGCAAAAAATAGGGGAAGGGTATTACTACAATGTATTTGAAGTAGAGGATGGCAAAGTACTCAAAAAAGTTAAAAATAAACTGAGGATATTTCTGTTTATCCTCTCGAGTAATAAATTTAATCTTCCAGAGGCGATAGGGGAATATCGAAATATGAACTCTTTGTCTAAGTTGAAGGATGACTACGTGAAAATAATGGCTCTTGTTTCTGATAAAGAGATTATCGGCAATCCTCATTTTGTAGATGCTATCAACTATACTCAGGATAAGGTTGAGAGTCTCAGGAATGCTAAACACTTAGATCAACAAGCATTCAGTCAATTGGTTGATGACTATAGTAGCTTGGTTAAAAAATTCTGGTCCTTTGGTATGTCAGATATCGTATTTAATTTTACGATCAACTGCGGTTATAACAAAAATAAACGACTAATCCTTTTTGATTTCAACGAAATGACGTTTGATGTCGAAGATATCATGCGTCATATTAAAAATAAAATCTGGTTACAAAGAGCTTCGTACGTAAGCCTAGACGCTGACAAGAAAAAAGTTTTTAGAGAATTGATGGAGAGAGAAATAACACAAGAAAATGTAGAAAAATATTGGAATACAAATACATAAATATTTAAAACTTGTAAAAGGAGATTATTTCTTTACCATCCCTTCCTTCTCCACAACCTCCTTTATCTTCCCATAAATATACCCATACCCTTCACCGCTATAATGGATGTTATCCGGTGCGAAGTAGAGTCCTGGGTCTTCCGTGAAGAAGTCCTCACGTCTCGGTACGAAAAGGTCAACTAAGGGTACCTCAAGGGATTTACTCACTGAATGAAAAATTTTTCGCACAGACCTGCTTCTCCAGTCATAGAGAATGTTGATCGGGAACCAGAACATGAGCGATGATCCGACATTCATCGGGGAGACGAGGATCACTTTGTTGTTGGTCATCTCTTTTGCTTTCTTCAGCAACACCGTCAGGTTATGCTTGATGCTTTTGAGAGATCGGAGGAAAACGATATCATTCCCGCCAATCAAGATGATGGCAAGATCATAGAACTGTTCGCCGCCTTCATAGATCTTTTCTGCGACATCACGAATCTCCGCTCCGTTCTCTGCCTTGTTGTCGATATGGGCATGTGGGTAGTCCTTGGCGAGTCTGCCTGCTACCGAGTTGTGTTGGTCGAGAGTCCCTGTACCGTACGCCGTACTGTCGCCGTAGAGGACGAAGTGAGCAGTAGTGACTCGAGGAGCCGTCTCAAATGAGGATGTTTTTCTGATTATTAGTTTTTCCCGCAGGAGAAATTGTACCGAACGCATCGTACGCATGACAATATAGTAGATAATCAAAAGCTCAAGGATGATGAGTATCTGAAGAAGTGATCTCTCAAGAATGGTGTGTGTTTGGAATTGTACGTCGGTGTAGACCTTCTGTACCCATAGATAGAAAGGAGACTCTGCTCGCATAATGGTGTAGTGGCTTTAGCAGTAGTTGCTGCTATTTGCTTTCCAAGTAGTATACTATAGGAATTACGTAATATGATATATGATAGAGAGTATGGAACTTCACGAATTTTATAAAGAAGCATTCGACAGGAATAGGGGGCTCATATCAGAAAAGGAGCAAGAGATCCTTCGGAAGGCAACTATCGCTATTCCTGGAATGGGAGGTGTGGGAGATATCCATGCTACCACGCTTGCGCGTCTCGGAATAGGGAGCTTCCATATTGCCGACTTTGACACCTTCTCTATCGCTAACTTCAACCGCCAAGGCGGAGCGATGATCTCCACCGTGAATAAGTCGAAAGTGGACGTGATGGGGGATATCATTCTTGATATCAACCCGTTTGCTGAAGTAAAGCGCTTCGGCGAGATTAACGAAGGGGATATCGATGCTTTTCTAGAAGGAGTTGATGTTGTCGTTGACGGGGTTGACTTCTTCTCAGTGGACGCGCGCCGTCTCGTCTTTAAGAAAGCATATGAAAAGGGGATACCTGTAGTGACGGCCGCTCCTCTGGGATTTGGTTCTGCCGTGCACATCTTCGATAAAGATAGTATGACGTTTGATGACTATTTCGGCATCACGGACGCCACCTCATATGAACAGAAGCTTGTACTCTTCGGTATCGGTATCACGCCATCTCTCCTTCAGACTGCATATATGCCAGCAGCTACCCTTAAGCTTGATGAAAAGAAAGCCGCGTCATCGGTAGTTGGTACGCTTGCTGCAGCGAATCTCGTAGCTACAGAGGTATACAAAATCCTGAGTGGTTATCCCTATGAAGGAAGCCCAGTATCATTTCAATTTGATCCTTATTTGATGAAGCTTAAACGTAAGAGACTCATCTGGGGTAACAGGGGCCCACTACAACGCATCAAGAGATGGTATCTCACGAACAAATTGGTCAAGCATAGCGCGAAGAAAGCAAGGAGCGCAAAGAAAGTTGTGCAGGAAGAGAAGACGGAAGAGAACAGGGAAGAGTAATTTTTTTGAAAAATAAGTATCGGCCAGC
>JAYVXX010000115.1:0-4590 GCA_043784805.1 Minisyncoccota bacterium
GCTGTAAATTGGGGGGGCCGACGGCCCCCGCATCCACATCCTCGGCGAAGGCACGAACACCTACTTCGGAGAACATCTTGAGAATCTTTTAGTCATAAAAAATGAAATCATGGGGATAGACAGTCAGACAATCAGACAATCAGACAGTCTGATATCTGTAGTCCCTGTATATCTAACAGCTGCTGCTGGAGAAAATTGGGATGACGTCGTGAAGTATGCAATAGCACATGGGTTATGGGGGATAGAAAACCTTTCCTATATTCCTGGAACAGTTGGAGCTGCTCCTGTCCAGAATATTGGGGCGTATGGCATGGAGCTGAGAGATACTCTTACTTCATTGCGAGCGTACGATATACAAGAAGGGAAGTTTGTGGAGATGACAAATGAAGAATGTCACTTTGCATATCGGGATTCAATTTTTAAGCATGAGAAAGGTAGATTTGTTATTATTTCTATCACACTTTCACTCACACAAGAGAAACATTCAGTGCTGACATATAAGCCGCTTGATGTCTTGTCAATCCGAGATGACGTGACATTAGACGAGATACGCGATGTAGTGATACATACTCGCACTCTTAAGCTACCTGATTACAACCTCTATCCAAATACAGGGTCATTCTTTAAGAATCCAATTGTATCTAAAGAGATAGGAGAAGCTCTTAAGGCTTCATATCCTGAGATTCCACTCATCGCTCATAACGATGCATACAAGATTCCAGCAGCATGGCTCCTCGAGTATATTGCAATGATGAAAGGGGTGCGAGTAGGAGATGTTGGCACCTGGCCGGTGCAGCCGCTTGTTATTGTTAATTATGGTGAAGCAACTGCTGCAGAGCTCAATAGTTTTGTAGCAGCTAGTATAGAAAAGATTAAAAATGAGGTAGGAATACTACTTGAAAAAGAGGTTAACTTTGTTGAGTAATTTGGAGTTGCAAGAATAATAATTAATTTCGTGTGTGATTATAGACATGCTATAATGTAAGGGAGTCACACTTAAAATTCTTTCTGTGTGAGTTTTCGAAAAAAACATTAGGGGATTATTATTTTACAGCTCTTTAAGCGACGTTCGCACAAACGTATCGTCATCCGGATGTTGGAAGTACATGCAATTGAAAAGTATTCCAATGGACCAAGCCAAATGTCGATCGTTGCGAATGCTAATCACGAGGCTGATTCCTGGCTTCATTGTATTCCAATGGATCAGCCAAGTGATGCAATACGACTCGGGGCTCACCCAAATGTAAGGGACTTCATTATCCCCAGACAGAGTGTAATTATCGTCAAGGATAGCGAGTACGGCATCTTCTCAATCCTACGAGTAACTGACACCACAGTTGGCCCTGATTACTGGCTTGTGACAAGTGAAAAAAATCGGATGGGATTTTTACTTCCCTTTGATAAGCTTCCACCAGAATTGCTAGAAAGTGAGGGTATTTAGGGGTAGCACTAAGAGTCACAAGTACATACTTGTGGCTTTTCTTTAGCTTAAAATCAGTTAACGTATTTTTACAATCCAGTATAGTTGCTAATAACAAAATGATATGGTATTGTGTAATAGTCGCGCACAGCTGTGCGAATTTTATTTTTTAAAAGTATACAAGGAGTTCTTTATGGGTTTGAAATATGGATTTGCTAAAATTGCCTCGAAGGAAGATCTATACATTCCAATGAAGATCGGTTCCGACCGGAAGACATCATTTGCAAAAGTTTTTCTCTGGGTGGAAACTGTAGGTGAGGCTCAGTCTAAGATGAAAGCATACCTCCGGTTTTTGGACGGATCAGTAGGCCATTTACAGAAAAACTTTCAAGGTCAGCTGAAGGTCAGTTCGCTCCAACCCGCCTACTGGGTCTGCACGAAAGAACAGATTGAATTGATGCGTGACGGGGTACCCATTCCCAAGGAAATGCTAATCTTTGGCGGCTCACATGTAGTGCGTGAAGTGTCGCACGATGAGTTTTTGCCACCGCCACAATATGACGATGACGAAAGCCGATTCATCAATCCTGTAGGACTGTGGAATCAGGTCGTAGCCATGTACATCAAAGGACCACAAGTCACGTCCTAAGTAAAGAGTGCTGTTTCCTAAAGCGTCCAACCAGGCGCTTTTTTATTAACGACGTAGAGCGAGAGAAACGGAAAAGTACTCTTTTCCGTTTCCGAGCCGAGGATGAGCCAGCAGGTGAACTTCTTGGAAGCTTAAAAAGGATCCAATTGCCAGGGATTCTTTTTTTGTCTCATTCCTGTTAGGATAGCAACATGTCAGGAACACTTTATATCGTACCTACACCGATTGGTAATCTCGAAGATATGACGCTTCGGGCTATTCGAATTTTAAAAGAAGTTGATATGGTTCTCTGTGAAGACACATCCGTCACGCAGAGACTTTTTAAGGAGTATGACATCACTACGAAGACAACAGTCTTTTTTGCACAGACGGGTGTGAAGAATATTGAGAAGATTATGAGTATGCTTGGAGAGGGGAAGTCTCTTGCTCTTGTCTCAGACGCTGGCACTCCAAGTATTTCTGATCCAGGAGTCTTGCTTGTCGATAAGGTCCGAAAAGAGTTGCCTGAGGTGATAGTAGTTGCCCTCCCTGGTGCTTCAGCACTCGTGACCGCACTCTCCGCTTCCGGTGTCACGTCCTCCACATTTACTTTTTATGGATTCATGCCGCATAAGAAGCGGAGAGAGACGCTTTTTAAAACTATTGCCGAGAGTGACCATACATCAGTATTTTATGAATCAGTGCATAGGATAGAGAAGACGCTTCAGACTTTAGCTATTAGCCTTCAGACTGTAGCCAATACTACACATCGACAAATAGTTATTGCTCGCGAATTAACCAAGCTCCATGAGGAGGTCATTCGTGGCACAGCACATGAAGTAAAAGAATATTTTATCAAGAACAAAGACCATGTAAGAGGGGAATTTGTCGTGGTTGTCGAAGGCAAGAAGTAAGAGTATAATAATCGTCATATGTCACCTCTTGGAATCAAACGTACTGTTGCTGTTCTGCTTGTCCTCTCGCCATGGATATTCATTCCTGGGCCAATCAAGGACATTATTTTTATCGTTGCGGGGGTGCTGCTTTTTATTAGTACTCTCGACTTGAGAAAGAAAGTTGTACCTAGCGAACATCGTGAAGAAACAGAAAGTAAGCCAGTTGCCAGTCACGTCGTCAATGCGTAATAACGCGCGTTGCAATTCATATTGAAAAAGTGTAGTGTACGGGAACCATAGAGTTTTTATGGTCTTACCTTATCAAGGAGATTCACATGAGTTTTGATGTATTGAGGCATCACAAGCCTGATCACCACAAGAGCGTCAATCAGATGACAGGTGAGGAAGTCTTGTTAGAATTCCTGTTCCTCATTTCCGGCTTTGCTGACGTGCAGGAGCCCCGCCTAGGTGTGCACCTAGGACTCTCTTCCCTACTTGAAGCTCGAAAGGAACAACTCAGGCTCTCCATCATTGATGCCGTCAACTTGGCTCGTTGCATGTAAATTCCCGTATTCTTCCTTCTTTGCGCCATCGTATGACGACGGCGCTTTTTTCTTTATCTACAACCTATCACCTAATATATTTTGGTCCTCTGGGCTAAGCTATGAATTTGCTAACTCATCTGCTGACCGGAGACCTCTTCGTCGAGTCCAAGACACTCGTTTGCTAACTCGTCTTCGCTCCTAGACCTGCTATACTATGTAGCATGTCAGACAGTAATTCTCCTCAGAAAGTAACGTATATCGGTAAGATAGATTTTCGAAATAAAGAGATTCCTTTTGGCATCAAAGAGCGTGACCGAACACGTCATACCTATGTTATTGGGAAGACAGGTATGGGGAAGTCTACCTTGCTTGAAAATATGGTTATCCAAGATATCAATAATGGTGAAGGAATCTGTGTGATTGATCCACACGGTTCAATGGCGGAGAAGCTTCTGGACCATATCCCAGAGTCACGGGTTAAGGACGTTGTGTATTTCGCACCATTTGATGGAGATCATCCTATCGGATTAAACGTGCTTGAAAAAGTGTCGCCGGATAAGCGTTTCTTGGTGGCCAATGGCGTGATGGCGGCGTTTAAGAAACTGTTTAAGGATCAGTTTTCTGCGCGCATGGAGTACATCCTGAACAACATCATTTTGGCGCTTCTTGAGAACGACGGCCAGTCGCTTCTTGGTGTTAATCGAATGTTAATTGACAAGGAGTACCGCAAGAGCATTGTAGCGAACGTTACTGATCCAACCGTGAAAGATTTTTGGGAAAAGGAATATGCCAACTATACAGATAAATTTGCCGCAGAAGCAGCTCCAGCTATTCAGAACAAAGTTGGGCAGTTCGTTTCTAATCCGCTTATTAGAAACATCATCGGTCAGCAGAAAACGTCATTTGATATCCGCGAACTTATGGATAAGAAAAAGATTCTCATTGTGAATCTTTCAAAAGGAAAAGTAGGAGAGGGGAATGCTAATCTCATAGGATCACTTCTGATTACTAAGATATATCTTGCTGCGATGTCACGAGCGGATGTCGGAGCATATGAGCTTGAGAAGCTTCCACCGTTTTATTTCTATGTGGATGAGTTTC
>JAYVXX010000116.1:0-13927 GCA_043784805.1 Minisyncoccota bacterium
CCGAAAGATGTCTTCGGAGTACTCATGATTGTTGCAGTAATCGAGTAGGTGGTAACTGAAACTAGGGATTGGTAGCTGGTAATCCCAACAAGTAGAAGGGACTGCCAGTATCTTAGAGATTGTCAGGTTGATCTCTTCGTCTGTCATACTTCCACCCAGTCACTTTGCTGTGTATCACGAATGGACACTTGAGAGTCCAGATTGCATAGTATTTGTGTCCCATATTGGCGTTTGTACTTTTTGCCGAACTTGATACCCACTACCACTTCAGAGAACTCTAGTAACTTAACCGGCCCCTCTGGTGCTGGCATCCAGTGCGTGTATCCTCTTCCTATATAGTCATATGTCACATTAAATTTATTTAGGTAAACTACCCCACTGGGCTTATACCACATTAGGACGCTTTGATTTCCTTGTGGGTTTTCACCGTCACTAAAAGGATCACACTCTAGTTCTATCCACTCTTGTTTCACTGCTGTCTCCTGTTCTTTTTCTGGTTCTCCTGAAAATGGATCGTCTATATAGTCATCCTCTTCCTCGTCATGGAACTGACCACCATAAATGTCATCGTCCTGTTCGTCGTAGTAACTATCGAAATCACACATCTTTCACCTCGATCCAGTCTGTTGCCATGATGTCTACACGGCTCAGAGTATAGTCTTCCTTCGCTTTGTCTGCCGATTTCAACCAATGTGCTGGATATACCCACTTCTTGTTATTCCATGTGGGACGCTTATACTTCTTGCCTTCGATTATACCCACCATTACCTGTTGGATATCCAGTGGATCGATAGGTTTCTCCAGAACATGACGCCAGTGACTATATCCTTTTTCTGGACAATGTTCTTTGTCGTCGAACATTACTTTGTAGTCCGTACCTGTAGCGACATCCCACACCAGTACTTCTCCTTTAGGGGGAATCATATCAGTGTTCTTCCACTCGTTGAAGTTCTTTAGCTGAAACCAGTCTGTCATTTCTTACTCACCTTCTTTACGATCAGTTCGCACCCATAGTTCCGTACCATGCGTGTCGCAATGGTGAGTGCTTCTTCCAGTGTGATACTGGCACGGTAACATTTCCAGTCGGTGGAACCTTTATCTGCGAGGATGCCAATGAAATAGGCTCCATTGGGCGTGTTGGTGATCTTAATCTTACTGTCTCTGTTCATTACTCCATACTTTCTATCATTGCTTTGATCATGAGTGGCGGTACACTGTTACCTATAATAGTGGTTGCAAGTCCAGTCTTAACAGGAAGTACGTACCAGTCAGGGAACGATTGAAACCTGGCCAAACATCGCGGCGTCATAGCCACCACGCGTCCCTTATTTAACCACGCACGGAAGGGGTGCTTTTCTTGGCTGGCTATAATTGTGGGAACCACTTCTTCTTCGTACTTGATACACAGATCTCCTGCATAGTTCAGTGGTTTGCCGTCGATAATAAAGGCACGACTGTCTAGTGATCGGTGTGAACTAATGACGGTCGGTGATGGTTCTTCGCTGCTACTGATAGTAAGATGACTATCCTGTTGTACCAGAAAGGCACGATACTTACCTGCACTATGGTTCTCCGTGATTGTAGGAGCAGGCTTTTCTTCTGGTAACAATCCACTGTTCTCACCATTGACGGGCATGAGAAATGCTCTGTGTACCCTGCCGCCCCCTGCTGTCTTCAGTGTAAAGCAGGGGTCTTCCTTCTCCAGTATTGTCGGACATCGTTCACCAGCTGCATCACCTTCTACAAGAAACGCTTTAATATGTCCCATCGATGTAGTGTCCACTGTAAAGGCAGGCTCCACTTTCTCACAGTACTTTCTACCATTACTACCTGGAAATGCAGAGTTCACATAGATACTGTCCAATAGGTTTTCTGGTAGACGTTTTAATTGCCAGTCAGCGAACTTAGACTCTGGAAGTGTTGGTATCAGATCTTCTATCGCTTCGTACCACCCGATCTTACGAACACTCTTTGTAGGTTGTGGCATTGATCCACCATTGGCACGAATGATAAACCGTTGTCTCGTCTGTGGAACAGAATACTCTGATGCGTTGAACACTCCTTCTTCCCACCAACCATATACATCCCGCAGTGCAGACCGTATAATCTCGATACTCTTCGTGTTGCGATACTCTCGTACATTCTCCAGTGTGAACTGTGGGGCTTCCAGTGTACGTATGAAGTGTGCCACTGTCTCCGCACAAGAGATGTCCAGTTCATTCTCTCCAGCGTTAGTATTCGCCTTGGAAATTCTCGTGCAAACCGGGCTGCAATGGAAGTGGTACGGCTTCTCCAGTTTAGTAGGGTCTACTTCTCTTACGTCTGCACGAATGATATGGTTCCCCAGATTGAGTTCATAACAGTCGGCAATATCAGATACGTATTCCACTCCCCAGATAGGTTTGTATCCCAGTAGAGCCGCACCGAGTTCAACGCCGCCTCCTCCCGAGAAGCAACTCGCAATAGTCTTTTCACTCATGCTCGAATGTATCCTGTACCACCAAGCATGGATTGGTACCATAGATTGGCTTATCGTAGAGATAGTAAAGAATGGGCGGATTGTCAAACTCTACTATCATCCAATTACCAGCACACACTGACGTTGTACTATCGTTGGCTACCATTTTGCCATGACTGAAGATACTGTTTGGGTTCTTAGGTTTGACACGATCTCCCATGTTAAACACTGTCGTACTCCTCTATACTAGGAAAGGGACAACTGATCCATAACATAGTCTCAGTAATCTCTATGTCTTCTGGTAAGTCTTCATCATAACAGTATCCTGCGAGGCCCAGTGCAGGGGGTGCGTCTTCATCATTGTCCATATAGATCATAACGCCCATCTCATCTGTCTCGGTATCCAGTACCAGTATGGTATCACCACTATCGGGCGTTGCGTTCTTAAACGTTTTCCACATCATTTCACCTCCGAGTTATTACACATGAGAACACTCCCTCTAACTGCCTAGTATCCACACCCTTTGTTGAGTTCCCACCCAGGCCAGTTACCATCTAGTTTTTGGTAAGCCACTTCTACGTCTAGGTGGGCTTCTAGGAATCCCTCCACTTCCCACGCATTTCCCACTTCTATTTCCTTGAGTAGTGTCCATGCTTCATCGAGTTCTTCTCGTGACAACTTCTGTTGATTAGACTTTAGTTGATAGTCCACCAATTCTATAATCTTCCAGATCTCTTCCATGTTCTCATTATCTGTCATAGGTTCTCCTTCCACCATTCTTCCACCTTACTAAACTCGGTCGCCTTCTTAGAATCTGGTAGTGCTCTTACGATCCGTGGGCCATAACTTTTGCGGCTATGCAAACGTGAGTCCATGATTGCCACTATCCCTCTATCTGTTACGGTTCTAATGAGTCTTCCGGTTCCCTGTCTTAGTGTGATCATCGCTTGCGGTATACTGTACTCAGAGAATGGATTACCCCCACGCTTCTTGATATGTTCCAGTTTCGCCTCTTGGACCGGCCCCGTAGGTACAGCGAATGGTATTTTATCCACCACCAAGAGCCTCAGTGCGTCTCCCTGTATGTCAATGCCAGTCCACAGTGAGGAGACTCCGAACAGAACTGCATCGCCATGTTCCTTGAACTCTTTGATTAACTGAGAGATTCCCATGTCACCCTGCTTCAGTAGATAGTATACCGTCTCTTCTGCAAAGATTGTGTGAACTTTGTCCATCGCACTTCTCGATGTGAATAGTAGTAACGCTCCTCCTCCAGTGAGACTTACCAGTTCCATCATCTCCAGTGCTAACTTCTGTGCGTATTCAGTAGAGTAGACCTTCTCCGGTTCTTGTAGGTTCTTGGGCACATAGAGCATACAGTTATTCTTGTAATCGAAGGGTGAATCCACAATAACTTCTCGTGCTTGCTCCAGTCCGAGGTGGTTCTTTACATATCCGAATGTCTTTCCATCAGCAGAGAGAGTGGCACTGACCATAGTAACACTTACCTTATCCTTGAAAGGTTTCCACATCTCAGATCGTAATTGTGGTGCGACGCTGATAGGTGTCTTGTTGATCTCTACCTTTGGCCACTTCCCATGCTCGACATGACCCCATCGAACGTAGATAGAAGTGTCACACTGGAGAATGTCGTGAATGTCGGCCTTAGATCTCTCCAGTGAATTTACCAACGGCTTGATCTTTGCTGCTTCTGGATCGTCGTGATCTCTGTCATGTAACATTTCCCATCGTCGATAGAGTGGATAGTAGACACCACTGATGGCATGATTCAGTTGTTCGACACATCCAGAAAGGCTCTCACTATTCTGGAGTGTGAAGTCGAACTTGTTCTCCAAGAGTGGATTGAATAGTTCTTCATTGGATTGCTCTAAGATATTCAGACTATCCTGTGCCACTATTCCTAGCTTCTGGATCTTCTTCACCAGTCCTGGGATCTTTCTACTGGACATCGATACCCCGAAGGCTTCTGTTGCCACTTCCTCTAAGTGGTGTGCCTCATCGAAGACGACGTGCTGGTAATCAGGAAGCAGGAACTCTCGCTTGAACTCTCCTTCTGAGAATGTTTCTGGTACACAACCTGCATCAATCCGCATGACCAGATCGGTGAAGAATAGAGCATGGTTTACGATGATGATCTTTGCGTGTCGTGCTCGTGCTCTGTTTCGATAGTAGGCACAGTTGTAGTAGCTAGGGCATTTTCTACTGGAGCAGGAATCAGATGAACTGGTGTACTCTTCCCAGTTATTAACCTTGAAAGTGAGTTCTGCTTTATCACCCGTAGCCGATCCCTGATACCATCCCCGAACCTTTTTGGATAAGGTATCGTGGGATAGTACCAGATCAGAAAGACTATTACTAATAGCCACATCACAAGCATAATTTGAACGTCCTTTTAGTTGCACCACTTCTACATCTTGTGCCTCTTGTCCGTAGAGTTCTTTGACCAGTTTGATATCCTTATCGATCAACTGAGACTGTAGAGAGATGGTATGCGTGGAGATGATTACCGTGTCACCTTTAATGGCACGCTCAAAACTAGGGATGAGGTAGCTGGCCGATTTGCCAGTACCTGTACCCGCGTCACCCAAAAGAAATCCCTTGGTATTCATCGTATCCTCAATCGCATTTGCCAGTACGATCTGTTGGTCTCGTTTGATATAGCCAGGGAACTTCTTTGACATCACACCGCCATCCCCAAAGAAGTGGTCTATGTTATTTGACATGCTGCCACCTCTTTCCGTTTATTACATGATAGACACATTCCCTTGATACTCCGATAATTGGTGCTATTTCCGATCCTCTCATTCCAGATTCTTTAAGTGATCTTATTAGTCTAACCTTTTCCTCATTAAGCTTTGAACTGCCATGTTCTTCGCCTTTATATACCTTCGAAAACCCGGAGTTTCTACCCTTACTTGCACAGTCTTTTGAGTTATCCTGTGCAGATCCTAGGAACAAATGGTCAGGCCGAACGCATAATGGGTTGTCACAGTGGTGACATACGAACACCTTAGATCCCCCTATTTCTCCATTATGTATTCTCCAAGATACTCTACTTGCCCTGTCTACCGACTTGCCACCAACTCCTATTATTCCGTACCCGTGTTCGTTAACACATGCCGTCCAGTTCCAGCAAGACGTAAGATCATATACCACGTCTACGTGATCCCAAAATCTTTCCTCCAGTGTGCCCCATTGGCACTTCTGGCTACAGTATTTTCTGCCTGCTGACTTTGAATGATCAATACTGAAATAGTTTTTACATCTAATGCACTGGATGGTTACTGGTGGCTGCTTCTTGCTTCGTCTCTTAATCTCTCTTGTGGTTTCCATGATTGATTCCTCCTACTTACACTATACCCATAAGCGAGAGACTTACCACTTTTCCTCCGCGAAGAACTCCTCTATTTCACTCACAGTCCCTCCTTTAGATAGTCACTAGGAATATCAAACTCGAACTCTCTATTAGTACTTGGTTCTATGTGGTCATTGTCGAAAGCAGTGATGAAAGCAAACTGTTCTTTGGTTGTTACCCAAGAGAACTGCCAATGTTCCTTAAATACTACGATGTCTGAGTTGAGTACGATCCTCGTGTTTGCTCCCACGGCACATTTGTACTCCTCCTTAAGTACTCTGTTGATTGCCAGTGCGAGTGGGCATCCGTCCAGTGAACTTCTCCCCTTGTCAATATCATAGTCTGCCACGTCTACCTTTACCATCTATTCCTCCTAATAAGGACATTCTGTATATGTGACTGTACATTCTGCATCTACTTGTTGTCCGTTATAGTAGTAGCTACGCCACTTCCCATCATCTCCATCTGGTAATCCTTCTACTTGAAACACCACCAACGGAAACCTTTTGGACACTCTCTTCATATCTTCGTCTACTTCGTACCACTTCTGATACATCGTCCAGCAGCTATTCCACTCACTCCACTCTAGTTCTGTCATTGGATAGTGGTCTTCATCTTCGAAGTAGTCACTAATCTCCTTCAGTTCTTCTACGCCTGTAACTACTTGGTTACTGCCAGTAGTCATCACCTGCACCCAGTGGGTGCTATAGTTTCCCACTAGTATCCTTCTCCTATCGTGATGTAGCCCTTCTTATCAGGCATCCACTGTGTGATCTGTAGGTTTGATGCTGTGATATGCATTGACCTGTAGTGTTCTAAAAGATCCACTAAGTCTGAGGGTTCCCATAAACTATCTTCGCTGTATACTTCCAGCAGCACGTTCTCAGTATCCCTGATCTCTATTCGATAGTTCTCACTCACTTTGCCACCTCGACTTCCCATAAACCAGCTTCACTTCCACTTCCTCGATTCCTCCATCCAACAAGAAGATTCGAATATCCTCGTGTGTCATTCGATCATCGTGGGTATCTATACGAAAGAGAACTTCAGGATACTTCTTAGAGAACTCCACCAGCTGGACCAGAAGACCGTGGAATAAGTCTTCTTTATCATCATCCACGTCGTGATAAAGTGTCCAGTACTCCATTTCGTATTCAAAGTCGTTATTGAGTGTTCCTAGTGGATACTCTAAAGAACTTTCCATCTCCTTGAATATCTTTCGTGCCAGTTCCGTTTCAATATAAGTGTCCTCTTTTGCGTTCGGCACAAACACATCAATCCATACTTCTTGTTCGGTATTCATTCGTAGAACTCTCTTTCCTTGTGGCCACTTGATTTGGCGGTTGTCTTGGGCTTCTCAATCATCTTCAGTCTATTGCGTTCCAAGGTTGCAGCCAGTGATATCTTCAGGTAACAATCGTAGCAGTGTGTTTTATCGTTCTCCATGTGAGGGTTCCCTGCCACCTCTTGTGGATTCTTTCCACACTCTACACAGACGGACTTGTGAAAACGATACGCATGTAAGTCCACTGTATCGCTGTTCACTTTGTCCCCTGTAAAGAACTTACTCCAGTGTGCTTCTTCATCCTCTATAGGCGTCATTGTTGTCTACTTCTTGCTGGTCTAAGAAGGTATCGATTGCATTGTAAATCTGTTCGATGTAAGGATCACTGTATCCGTGTAACAACTCACGGATAATCTTCAGCCTCTTCACATCCAGATTGATGCGTACGTTTCCACTCTTTGTCTTAGTTACTTTGAGCATCTTCATCCTCTGGTTCTAAGTTACTCATAAAGTCTTCGATTGCACGGTGAAGTATTGATAGGTATCCATCCTCGAAAAGAAGTGTTTCTTGTAGTAAGGCTAATCCTTCGAGCGGAATGTCTATTCGTGCATAACCTTCTTCTGCCTCTCTAACCTGAATCATTTTTCTCCTCGAAGGGATACTTCTCCCCACAGAAAGGACAGAACTTTGCGGTGATCCTGCCTACTGTTTTCCAGTTGCCACGCTTGTCTTCTCCACCATAGTTCAAAGACACCGTAGTTACCGTGAAGTTGTTATAACTTATCTGTTCGAGCCACTGTGTTCCGTTCGATTGTTTCCCTAGTGACTCGTCTATATTGTCTATGCATTCGCACATTGAATTTTCTCCTTGTATTTCTCTTTGAAACAGTGGAAACAAAGGACTGCATCACGATCCTCGATGATATCGAACACATGATCTTCCACTAACCAGTGAAGGAAAGGGTTTTCACAACTGCCGCATACCAGAATGAGTTGCGTATCATCATAAGTCTCCTGAATCTTGTGCCATACACTAAACCCCAGTTTCTTGAACTTGACACGAACGTAGCCATCCTTCTTCAGTTCCTTCTTGGTAAGACTTGAGTTGTAAGTCTGAAAGTTTGGCTGTGTCATAATACCTTCCTGAAGCAGAATGCATCGTAGAACTCTGTGAATTGATCATAGTCCAGTTTCACATATACCGCGAACGGTCTATTGGAAAATGGAGTGTCATTAGTAACTTCCATGTCTTCCATAACCACTCCCCCGCACAGGTTATCGCTCTCTTCGGTAGGCTCAATACGATCTCCAGTCCTAAACATTATAGGTCTTCTCCTTGAGTTTCTGTGGCATCTGTTTCTTTAAGTCTTCCAGTTCTCTTATAAGAACATCTACATCTTCTGTAGACTGAAACTCAATCGCCACTGAGTCATTGTTCATATAATCCAGCGCATCTTCCACCGTACTACCCTCTGGTAAATCTGTGAATAGTATTGCGTTATGTGGAACGTCCAACCCCATACTCGTCGTTCCTTCTCCCAGAGTGATTACTCGAATCCCTCCGACAAAGTTATACACCGACATTACATTTTCTCCTTGATCAGTTCCAAGAAATAGATCATTTTATCGACAGACGACTTCGAGTAAAAGTCCAGTAGGATTGTCCTGTCGTTCTCTTTGTCGAATGGTTCCACGATGTCTGAGTCTTTGTATACTTTTCCCACATCACTGATATAGATACAGGAGTTGTCTACATCAATCTCAAACACACAGTTGTTGTATCCTATTATTACTTCCCTAAGGCCACTCTTACGATTGATAATCATGTCTCTAAGATCTCCACTCCATAAATTACTTTCATGTGTTTCTTTTTTAACGGATACGGACAAATTTTCTTCTTCTGTCCCTTCACGTCCTCCACTACAAACTCACCTTTCTCATGGTAGGTAAAGTCTGCGATATAAGTAAACAGTAGTTTGGGTTTCAGTTCTGTTTTTGTTCTACCACTAACAGGATAGTGGTAGAACTTGAACGGGGTCTGTCTCTCCAGATCCTTTATCTGTCCTGCCACTTGAATAATGTTGAGTTCATTCCACCTATGCTTCTCTTTATCCGAGTGGAATGTTACCACCTTTCCTGCCCATTTGCAGTACTCAGTGGTAACATGGTTGTGAAACTTACGATAGGTCACTGCTCTGTATACTTTCGCATTGAGTAACCTTTGTTGCAAGTTAATCTTTCCACTCCGCTTTCTTCCATGACTTGAACCAAGGAATGACAGATTACTGTTTGTGCTAAGTTGAAGTCGTTGGTTGAATGATCGTATTTCTTTGCTGGTGGACACAGTTCTACGCAGGCATCATATCCCACTCTTGATGCTATCATGTCCAGGTACTGTAGTTCTTCTACGTCCAAGTCCACTCGAATCTTACCGCTCTTCGTTGTCTTAACCAGTCTCATTTTTTCTCCTTCTAAAGTCTATCCACATCTCTTGCCTATCATAAGGCTTCTTCATTGTCTCTCGCAATACTTCTCTTAGGGAACTAAGATCTTTGATCTCCTCCACTCTCATGTCGAACTGGAACTGGGATGCCGCGTTCTCTTTCTCCCGTTCCAGTTTTACTTCTTCATAAGTACGATTGAACTCAGTGAACAAGTCCAGATCTTTCTGGATGGCTCGTTGTTGTTCTGGTGTAATGTCTACGTGATATAGTGGACCTTGATTTGACTTGTCATAACCACCCAAGTAGTCGGCCCAGTACGCCAGGATTTCTCCTTCTGCTTTATGGTAGCACACCAGTATCTTGCCTTGAAGAGACTTGATGTCTTGCCAGTACTGTCGCTGCGTGGGATCAGATAACTTTCTTTCCACTTCCCACGCATAACGTCGCACGAACTCACCATTAGGAAAGTCGCGTTCTCGAAATGGATTCCCAAACTTAGACGGTCTAGGATGTCCTCTCCAACCTCTCCCAACATAGCAGTGCCGAGGATCAGTTTCCCACTCTTTTGGCGCGTCTCTTTGTAGTATTACGGTCGTCTTTCTCATTTACCACTGTATTCTTCCACTTCCCTTACTACACCGCGCCAATCCCAAGCACGCACTGCGTTGTGTACTACGGATGTTCTGTTATGCGGTCTATCAAACAGGATGCCATATCCACTGAAGAGTTGTAGGTTCGCTACACTATCGTCTACCAGAATATCACTGTGAATCCTACCTTTGTGCCGGATTTCCATGTAGTCTTTCTGAGAGTGGCGACTGCCATCCAGGAACCCGTGTCTCACCAGCCAGTCGAACTTCCTCCCGTTATCATGAACGTCTGTGGAAGTGGCAAAGAAGACTTCGTGTCCCTGATAACGCAGGATATTCACTCCGTCTAGTGCGCCCTCTATGGGATCGATGTGTTCATAGAAGTCTGGAAGATCCAGATACTTATAGATCTCCTTTCCACACTTAACAAACTTGGTTATATCCCACTCAGTAATATGTTCCTCTTCTAATGCATCGTCGTACTCCGCATTGTAGAGACTGAGCCAGTAGCCAATGGTACTTCTGGTGAGGGTATCGTCGATGTCCACTGCGATGACCATTACTCACCTTTTCCCCTTTGTTCCATCATCTTATCTGCCACCTCATATGCCCACTTTGCTGCGTATGAGAACCAAGAATCGTTGCGGTGTGGTAGGCTGGACATTATTCCCATCAGTGCCTGACTTGCGAAGTGGTCTCGTAACTTCGCTTCTTCTTCCTTATTCATTCTCTCTCCTTTTTCGTTCCTCGTGAATCATAGAGAGACATTCGGCATACCCCGCAATGTCAGTAAGATTGTCACGCTTACTCTTATTGCACTCGCGGCTAATCTTCACGCCCACCATACAGAGTGCCACCTGTTCTGCTGTCACTGGAACTCCCAGTATCGCTTGCCATATCAATGCCGTACGTGACATATCGTCCAGTGGATGTCCATAGTCACTACCACGATCACTGTGTACCAGTCGCTGCGCTTCTTGTAGGATGGTTTCCTCTACTGCCGGATTGTATATGTCACAGTCACAAAACGGCCAGCCATCACAAGTTTTTGTCTCATTCTTACATGCCAGCCTCTCTTCATGTGTCAGTTCTACTATCATGTGGTTGGCAGGATTATAGACATATGGTTCCCACTTCTCACCGCTTGCCAGTGTTTTCTCCTTGTCATCTCGCATCATCTGTTCTCCAGCCAGGTATTCTCCCAGTGTAATACAGGATTTGCAATTACACTCCGGTTCTGATTCTGCGTAGTATGCCTTTGTCTCTGCATCATCTACTGCTAAGCACTCGTCACATATACAGAATAGATCGTAAGGGTGTTTATCCATTTGTTTCTCCTGCCACAGATTACATTCTGCTCTCTCTTGCCATGAATCACAGACACAGTAGGGAGTAACGCACTCGTAGTTCTTCTCTTCACCCACTGCCAAGATCGCGTCGTAAAGCCTTTGATATCCTTCCTCTTGTCTGCGTGCCACATCATCCTGCAATTGAGGACGACTCTCTTCTGCCCACTGGTTTGTGTGATCATACATGGATTGGCAGAACTGTCCCATCTTAATGTAATCTTCCACTTCTGCAATATGGTGTAGCGGCCCCACTTCCTTCGCAGGTTCGAGTTCTTGGTATGCGTCACGCACCATGTCCTGAATGTCCAGTGGTATGTCTATCGTAACCCAAACACCATTCACTTTCTTTTCTGCGGTGAATCGAATGGTTGTACCCTTGTTCTCTTTCAGTTGACCCAATCTCCACTTTCCATTTACAGACATCTTCGCCTTTATAGGTCTTCCATTCTTGAAGTCAGAACTATACCTATTGATACTCCAGAAGTTCAACACATCTAAACTCATTTGTTATCCTCCATCCATTCCCTCAACATCGGCAAGTCAGCCTTGTCCACTTCCAGTATCACACTGCCATCCGAGTTCTTTAGTTGCACCTTATTGCCGTCAAACCTCAGATAACCTCGCTGATTATCTACCACCTTCGGGAATATCTTTGATCCTGCCACAGTGATGTCTCTTGCTGTCAGTTGCTTCCTCCCTGTGTAAGCATTGATACTACTCTCTCTTCGTGCCTTGGCCAGTACTTGCTTGCGGAATTGTGGTTTGTACTCTGACAAGGCTTCGATCTGGTTCTTCTTCAGGTGGGACTTGTCATACTCAGATAGCCCTTGAAGTTTCTCCTCTTGGAGAGGCCACTGTTCCATCTCTTTCGGAAGATCCAGTAACTTGAAGTAACCTGACCATGAAGAAGCATTATCACCTTGCCGTTCCCAGGTATTGTTTGCGAATAGCCACCAAAGAGTATTATAGATCTCTCCCTTTAGCCACTGAAGTCTTTCGGTTGCCTGTGTAACTGTTTCTGGAGTTGCCAGTTCCTCAAACAGATTTTCCATGTTTCGCCTCGATCTCTCGGAACTCCATCCTCACTTGTCCGATCGCTTCGTAGAGTTTGAACAAGGCAAACTGTTTGTCTGCGATTCCCACCGAGAACTGCTCCTCTGCAATCCTATTGTTCAGTTCATCGAAGAACTTCTCATCACTGCTCGGCGCTAAAACGGTTACGGTTCCTGTGAATACTTTACTCATCTTCGTATTTCTTTAGTAAAGCCTCGATATGTTCCCTTGCATCTGCCGTCTTCACCCAGTCATCGCTCATCTGGTCAAACTCATTCTGTATTGTCATGATACTGAATAATGTATCTTGGATCATCAAGAATAGCCTGAACCTTCGGTTTCGTTCTTTCTTAGTCATAATTCCTCCATAGAAACGGCCACGTATACTAACTATACGTGGCCGTTGTTCACTTAGTTCCTACTTCGCTTGCAGTTCTTTGTAGATCGATGTGATCTGGCCATACGTGAGGGCTTTCAGTTCTTCCTCTGATGTGATGTAGACACTCCCACCTTCAGGAAACTTTTCCTTGAGTAGTTTCAAGTAAGAGGTTATTTGAGCAGGAGTAGATGGTCCATTCTGGTCTACAGGAGGCTTAACCTGAGCCGTTTGTGCAACAGGTGCAGGATTGGTGGGCTTGACAGGTTGTGCTACAGGTGGACGAACCTGACCCGGCTGTGGGGCATACTCAGGCTTGACACCAGAGGCCGAATTACCATCGTCGTCCTCGGTCGGAAGTGCGAAGAAACTCACCAGTGCATAGCGTCGTACATAAGTGGCCGCACTCCCGAACTGCTGCGGTCCCAGTGGTCCACCTTTCGGGTTCACGCCTGTGTAAAGGAAGAATGGTTCACTCGCCAGCACTTCTCCACCCTTATAGACCAAGAGTACCGAAGCACCTACAAACTCTTTCTCACCTTCTGTCTTACTGGTCAGTGGCATGAGAAGACCGATCCCATTCTCATTCAGTGGCTCCAGTACCGTTTCCAACACGTCGGAAATATCGGCATACTTACTGTTCTGAAATCCAGGGTTTCGTTTCTTCTTCTGAACAGGTGTCATCTCACTGGTTGCCTTGACCAGTGCCGCTGCAAACTCTGCGCTAATCGTATCTGTCTTCATAGGTTCTCCTCTAGTACCTTAATCAGTTCATCATCAGTCACACCGTCATTGAGTTCCAGTATAAGGTGTAAGAAGTGGAACAGGTCTACGTTCTTATACTTACTCCACGACTGCCGTAATAGTTCCAGTACTTTATCGACTCGGTCTTGGTCAGGATCTGAGTGTAACACCAGCCAGTACTGTCGTCCATCTCCCTCTATTTTCACTGGCACTCCTCCATGTCGAATGTGGTTGGTTCTACTTCATGGTC
>JAYVXX010000117.1:0-13926 GCA_043784805.1 Minisyncoccota bacterium
TTGGGGTATATCAGTCCAATGAAGTTTGAAGCCAATTATCAATTAGCTGTAGCTACAATTTCATAATTGGTTCTCTCATTTTTGGGGTTCAGATCAAAGTTATCTCTAGCATCTATGCGGGCATTGATGTTCTTGGGCTAGTTTTCTTTCCAAAGTATGAGCGGTTAAGGAGGGATACGGAGAGGAGAAAAAAATAAGGGCAGCCATTAGCTCAAGACAGCTCGGCTGCGAAGATGTCCGAAGACAACAGTCGTAGGGACTTGTAGATTTTAACCAAAATACAAGATCGACACCGAGGTGTCGATCTTGTATTTACTAATTTATGTCCAAGACACGAATTTACTAATTCACCAATAACTAATTACGAATAACTTCTTACAAAAACTACTGCATGATATTCAATTTGTAATCCTCTGGGGCTTTTTTCAGGTACTCTTCTATCTGCTGTTCGGTTAAGAGTCCTTCCTGGGCGCCGACATGTTGGACGACGTTCATACTGTTGATTGGGGCTCGACGCATAGCGTACGGTGCGTCGTAGCCTTTTGCGAGATATGCGATGAACGTGGAGAAGAACGCATCTCCAGCTCCAGTACGTTCAAGCGGAGGAGCGATATCAGGGTAGAGTGGCATACTGAAGTATGTGTTCTCGTATTTCATATATGCGCCATGAGGGCCATCTGTGACAATCACAGTCTTTGGTCCCATTGCACCAAGCCCGTCCATGAGCTCTTTGACAGACACTCCTTCTTTTCCGAGTAGTTGTTCCGCTTCTTCTTTATTCATACAAACTACAGCTGTCGTCTTATAAAGTTCAGAGATTTCTGATCCGAATCCAAGTTGGAAGGTTCCAGGTTGGAAGGCGAGCTGTATCTCCGGATGGTTTCGTACGTATTCTACGAGTTCATGATGAAACGGCAGGGTATGCTTCCCTAAGGAAGAAAGATAGAGCCATTTTGGACTACCAATATCTGGAATTACTGGGGTGAACTGCTCATGCTTAATGAGAATTGTTCTGTCATCACCTTGCCAGAGCACATAGTGGTAGTTGGTTTTTTTGCCTTCCTCTTGGCGGATGAAATCAGTAGCAACTTTTTCCTTGGCAAGCTGGGCTAAACACTCGTCACCATTTTGGTCCTTTCCTAATGAGGTTATAAGTCCTGAAGCAAGTCCTAAACGTGCCGCAGAGACGCTTGCATTCGCACTGTTCCCTACAGCAGGGAGGATGTACACCTCATCATAAGGAATCTTCGTGCCATAAGGGACGCAAAGCTCTCGACCATGTGCGGTCTCCTGGATATGACCGACTGATAATTTGATAAAAGCGTCTACAACAGTGTCGCCAACAGCGATAAAGTCAAAAGTAGGTTTGTTTTCCATAGGTTGTAGAAGTTTCTGTGTTATAGGACTTACACGCTTGGATGAGATTCACGAAGAAACAAAGATTTCTGAGGAGGTGTACGAGTAGTACATTGACGATGAAATTTGCCGTTTCGACAAAGAAGCTCGCCAAGCGTGTAAGTCCTATTTTAGTATAGCAGGAGAGATGCTGTATACTATGTTGATATGAAGTCATTAACCCCCCAATCAGAAGTTTATTTCGAAACTATTAGCGAGTATAAGGATGCGGGGAAGGCAATTGCGCATTTCAATATTTCAAATTTGGACCAGGCGAGAGCAATCGTCGAAGTCGCAGAGGAGTTGAAGCAACCAGTCATCATCGGAGCAAGTGAAGGTGAGCGAGCATACATGGGAGTGGATATGGTAAGGACTATCGTGGACGAACTCAACCAAGAGTATGATGTCCCAATTTTCTTAAACGCCGATCACACCTATACGCTTGAAAAAGTAGAAGAGGTAGTAGAAGCCGGATATGACAGTGTGATTGTGGATGGTGCCAAGCTTCCCTATGAGGAGAATGTGGCGCTTGTGAAGTCGTGTGTGGATTTCGTGAGGAACTATGAAGCAAAGACCGGGAAGAAAGTCCTTGTCGAAGCAGAACTTGGCTATATCGGGCAGTCATCGTCCCTCAATAGCTCCCTTCCAGAGGGGGTGAGCGAGGAGAATCTGACGACGCCTGATCAAGCGCGGGACTTCATTCTCCGTACTGGAGTGGATATGTTCGCACCAGCAATCGGGAACGTGCACGGGATGTTGATTGATGCGACGGAACCAGCGCTTCATATCGATAGATTAAAAGAAATCACGGCGGTAGTGGATGTGCCACTCGTCCTCCACGGTGCGAGTGGGAATACCGATGAGGACCTGATTGGTTCAATCGACGCTGGTATCGCCATTGTCCATATCAATACGGAAATCAGGAAAGCATTCCGTGATGGTGAGATGAGTTATCTTGCTGAGCATCCGAATGAGGTGGCACCGTATAAGTTCGGGCATGAGGGACAAGAAGAGATGAAGAAGGTTGTGAGAGCGAAGATGGAGTTGTATATGAAGTAATAATAAAAACTATTCCAATTAGTTATTCTAAACATGCCATATCCTTATATCTCTAAGTTCTTACTGTACTGCGCTATTGTTATTTTTTTGTTGCTGTTTGTATTGAATATTATAATCGCAACAAAATTGTTTTCACCTCTTCTCATGTTTTCTTTACGAGGGTTTTTACTATTCATATTTCTTCTTGTTGAATTTGCTGTAAATTGTAGTATTGGTTTTGGTTTCTTTATTTTGATTAAAAGATTTCAAGAACAATATTTATTTGAGACAGTCAAAGAGATATTCAATAAGTATATATTTAAATTTTTATTTTACGGAATTTATGGAATAAGTATTTTCTTCCTTATTTCGAATGTTTCTAGTGCCTACATGTTACTATTTCATGGTTCGGCACTTGAACTTGGGGCTCTTGCTGTAGCTGCATCTCTTGTCATTTTTGTGCCTATCAATATTATTCTTCTATGCTTGATTCCTGTAGTTAAGAAATGGCAGGTACAATCTTTTAAGGATGTTGGAATTATTAAAAAAATATTCACAATAACCTGTATTGTTCTCTTAGTAGGGTACTTATTATTTTTAACAAATTCTTTAAGTGACTTTATTAATTTAGCAGCTTTCTTTTTCTTAATTGTAGTATTTAAGAAATGCCAACCTCAAACTTTTAAAGAAATGTCTGGCACTAAAAAAGTGATACATCTAATTATTGCCATTTCTTTATTTATAGTGGTGGTATTCTGTACGAAACTTTTGTTCATTTACAGCCTCAACGTTATTCTTAGTACGGTTAGACTTTTACCCATTATGTAATTCACGTGAACAAGAGTGAAGCAGAAAAAGTTTCTCACCGTACGCGCTAGTACGCTTCATAATTTTTTTGAGAAATCCCGTCGGGCTCATCTCAAGGAGTGAAGAGCGACGAAGATGTCAGGAGCTAACAAGCGAAGGACCAAATATTGCCTCGGCTGACGTTTACTGAATACAAAAATACCAGAAAACATATCTAATGACATGTTTTCTTTTTTCCGTTACACTGGAGTAACTATTAATCATAACTACATAGTATGCAACACGACTACAACAAAGAATCACTAGAACTCCATAAACAATTTCACGGAAAAATTGGGCTACAAACTAAAGTTCCAATGAATGATAGAGACGATCTTTCTCGTGCGTATACTCCCGGAGTGGCGGAAGTATGCCGTGAGATTGCGAAGGATCCAGCACTTGCCCGAGAGTATACGCTCAAACGGAATACGGTTGCTATCATTTCAGACGGTTCGGCTATTTTAGGACTTGGGAACCTTGGAGCACTCGCTGCCATACCTGTGATGGAAGGAAAGGCTGCAATACTCAAGTCTTTCGCCGGAGTGGACGCATTTCCAATTTGTTTGGACACACAAGATACAGAGGAGATTATCAAGGCCGTGAAGCAGTTGGCGCCAGTGTTTGGAGCAGTGAATCTGGAAGATATCGCAGCACCGAGGTGTTTTGAAATTGAAGAAAGGCTTCGAAAGGAACTTCCTATTCCTGTGATGCATGATGATCAGTGGGGGACAGCGACAGTCGTGCTTGGTGGCATCATCAATGCTTTGAAAGTAACAGGCCGAAGCGTTAGCGGAGGTCCTGAGCAAAGCGAAGGAAAGGATGTGAAGATTGTCGTCAACGGTGTTGGTTCCGCGGGAGTTGCACTATCTCGTCTTCTTCTTTCATACGGATTCACCAATATTCTTTTCTGTGACAGTAAGGGAATCATTCACGACAAGCGAGAAGATCTGACAAAAGAAAAACTTGAGCTCATAACAGCTAGTAAAGGAGTTGGATTCGCAGGCTCTCTTTCTGATGCGGTCAAGGAGGCGGATGTATTCATTGGAGTATCAAAAGCAGGAGCGCTGAGTGTGGAAATGGCGCGGAGCATGAACAAAAATGCAATCGTCTTTGCACTCGCCAACCCTATACCTGAGATTATGCCAGAAGTTGCGAAAGAAGCCGGTATAGCCGTCATCGCAACAGGACGAAGTGACTATCCAAACCAGTTGAACAACTCGCTCATCTTCCCAGGGTTATTCAAAGGTGTGCTTGAAAATGACATCAAGCAGTTTGAGGTGAGTATGTTCACGAAAGCTGCACTCGCACTTGCCAATCATGTGAAGGAACCAACGGTAGATATGATTCTACCTACGATGTTTGATAAGGAGTTGGTGGACGTGATTGCGAAGTCAATTGTATAAAATATAAAATAAGATGCTCCGCACAGAAATGTGCGGAGCTAGAGGTATCGACTCATCTCATAGTAGAGACGATTATTTAGCTGAAAGGGCAAGTTAAGGTACTTCTTTTTGCCAATAGTACCTTTGTTCCTGAGAAAACGTAGGTCATCAATCAGAATCACGTAGAGTTTAGGAAATTCTTGGAGCGTCTCGTTGATTATTGCAGTTCTCCTTTCTTCTGATAATGAATCCATAGTCATGAAGCTATGTATCCTGTCAAGGAACTTAAGTACAATTGCCCTCCACCTAATATTCCTGTTGGCCTCATGTCGTATCCTCAGCCAGAAAAGAAAAAGAACAACTTTGTCTTTTGTGAGTAGCTTAACAATCATCATGATTGTATATCTAAATCTTTGTTGAACATCCCTTTCAGTTACATCGGTGTCTTCCACTAGGTCATGAATGATACCGGCAATGAACATTTTGTAATCATAAACATCCATTTTGATGAGCAGGTAGACGACTTCAAGCACATGGAGGAGATAGGGAGTGAACCCATCCTTCCTGTATACAACTTTATGATTTTCTGCTGCATAACGGAGTGCCATAAGCACTATTTCTTTTTGTTTTTGTGAAAAGTATGTATCAGCAGCTTGAAGGATTACTTTCAAAAGATAAGCAAGTCTCACGAGATTCTTTTCTTGTTGAGGACTCCCAGAGATGGTGACACAAGGTGTCCAGACATCAAGCTCTTTTGCAAGAGCGTGAGCAACGGGCATAGCCATGGCAAACTCCTTACAAAAGGTTGTACAACTATGTGAACACTACGATATATTTTAGGCTGAGTCAATTAGAGCGGTCTGTGGTAGAGTGGTATCATGTCATTTTCATTTGAGATTATCAAAAAGTCAGACGATGCTCCGCTTGCTCGTGCTGGTATCATCCACACACCTCATGGTGATATTGAAACGCCGGCATTCATCACGGTAGGGACGAAGGCGACTGTGAAATCGCTCACTGTAGAGCAGATTGAGCAGTATGTAGGAGCCCAAGCAGTACTTGCTAATACCTACCACTTGTATCTACAGCCTGGGGATGAGATCGTGAAGAATCATGGAGGATTTGGGAAAATGATGCAGTGGGGGAGACATCAGACCGATTCGCTAACAGATGACAGACAACAGACGGATACATTCAAATGCATGCCGACATTTACGGATAGTGGAGGGTTCCAAGTTTTTTCTTTGGGGCAGGCGCTTGGGCATGGGGTGAGTAAGATTGCGACGAGCGAAGAGATCAGCAAGCGCGAAGTGAAGGAAGAGACGAGCAATCATGAGAAGCTCGCGCATATCGATGATGACGGAGTGACCTTCAAATCAATCATTGATGGGAGTGAACATCGCTTCACACCGGAACGTAGCATGCAGATACAACACAATCTTGGGGCAGATATATTCTTCGCGTTTGATGAGTGTACGTCACCACTCGCGCCGATTGCATATCAAAAAGAAGCGATAGCACGCACGCATGCTTGGGCAAAGCGGTCACTTGATGAACATAAGAGACTTGGCGCTTCGGAGGCAACCGGTGAGATGCAGGCACTCTTCGGTGTGGTACAGGGTGGCGCGTATGAAGATTTGCGCAAAGAGTCAGCGACCGTCTTAGGTGCAATGGATTTCGATGGTTATGGGATAGGTGGAAGTTTTACGAAGGAAGATATGGGAACTGCGGTGAAATGGGTAAATGAAATACTTCCAGAAAATAAACCACGTCACTTACTTGGGATAGGTGAGCCACTTGATATCTTACTCGGTATAGAAAATGGAATCGACACGTTTGACTGTGTCGCTCCGACTCGCATCGCGCGCAATGGTGCGCTCTATACGAAAAACGGCCGCATCAATATCACAAACACGAAGTACAAGGACGATATGTCTCCAATATCAGACGAGGAAACTTGGTATACGCACACATACACCAAGAGCTATCTTTCCCATCTCTTCAGGTCAGATGAGATGCTTGCAGCAACTCTTGCCTCCATCCATAATCTGAAATTCCTGACAACTCTCTGCGAGGATGCTCGTACACATCTTATCAGTGGAACGTTCCAGAAGTTTAAGGACGACTTTATCGCCAGATATTATGGTGCTATTTAGATTGTAAATTAAAAACCGCCCCTTGAAGTGAAGGACGGTTTTGCATGGTCATAGCTCTTTCTAACTTCGGCGACTCATGCAGGTTGGTAGCGCGAATGTTGCGAGAAAGATGATGGCTATCGCAAAGGTCAATACGATTAATAATGGCATTGGATGTCTCCTAGTTAAAAAGTTTTGAAATGGCACTTACTTCGCTTATCAGGATGATAGCCGTGATCATCATGATTTTGAGGAAGCTCCATAGGTTCGCCAGTTGTTTTCGGTGCATCACATTCTCCTTATGCTAGGTGTGCGAGTGCCACAAGCGAGACGATAAAACCAAGACTAGCTAGCAGCTCAATGCCCAGGATATAGGCGACCGCGGAACAGACACCGGTGCCGACTCCCGAAAAAAGGAAAACTTTCCTTGTCTTCGTGAATACGTAGCCCCGCCTAGGCTGTTCCGACATGGCCTCTTCCTTTTCTTTTGGCAGCATGATGTAGCACAAGAAGGGGCCGATGTAGTAGATGCAAAAATCAAGCATGCCGACCAATATGGCAGTAGAACCAATCCGAACTAATGCATCCCAATAGGTAAGCGTTCCCTTATAGAGTCCGTCATTCACATACGGAAGACATAAGGCCGCAGCTATCGTTGCCAGGATAAGTACTGTCTTCTGACGAGCACTTAAACCGACGAAGAGCATCTGGAGTCTGTTGTTCCAACTGACTGACCTTCGGGAATGGTCGTTGAAGATCGAGCTCGCAAGCACCAGTGTTACTAATGTAAGGATGAGCATGCCACCCCAAAGGTAACTACTCCGGTTTTCCAGCCAGAATATTCCGGCGAAAATAGCACAAAATGTTCCAAACATCAAACATGCAACTCTTTTCATCACTCACTCCTCTTTAATTAGGTTTGTTAAGGACTTTCAAATTTTATGCTATAATTATATATTGACTATGTCAAGGTAAACGTACATATCCATGAAAAAAACAGAAGGAACTTTCATTTTAAAGGGCTTTGTACCAGCAGGTGATCAGCCAAAAGCTATCGCCGGGCTTGTGGATGGTCTCAACAAAGGGATGAAGCGACAGACTCTTTTGGGAGCAACAGGTACTGGAAAGACATTCACCATTGCGAACGTCATCGCACAAGTGCAGCGTCCGACGCTTGTGATTGCGCACAACAAGACTCTCGCTGCACAACTCGCTCAGGAGTTCCGTACGTTCTTCCCGGATGCTGCAGTGCACTACTTCGTCTCCTACTATGACTACTATCAGCCGGAAGCATACATGCCAGTCACTGATACCTATATCGAGAAGGATGCGCAGATCAATGAAGAGATTGATCGTCTTCGGCACGCCTCAACTCAAGCGCTTCTTACGAGGAAAGATACCATCATCGTGGCATCTGTCTCCTGTATCTATGGTCTTGGATCGCCAAAGGATTACGAACGAGAAAATATTAGGCTCGCGGTTGGTGATAGTGCGACTAAGATCGGTCTCATGCAGCGATTCGTTGGAGTGCAGTATGAACGTACGACTGCTGACCTTTCACCGGGAACATTTCGTGCTCTTGGGAATCGTATCGATATCATGCCGATATCAGAGACTATCATGCTACAGATTGAGATAGCTGGCGGGAAGATTGCGCATCTGCAAGTTGTGGACCCTGTCTCGATGAAACTGATGAAGGTTGTCGAAGATTATTTCATCTTTCCAGCGAAACACTTCATTTCAGACGTGCCGACTCGCGAGCGTGCGGTACAGACGATAGAAGCAGAATTAAAGGAACGATTGGCAGAACTTGAAAAGGATGGGAAGTTACTCGAGATAGAGAGGTTGAAGCGTCGTACTAGGTATGACGTGGCGATGATTAAGGAAGTTGGATTCTGTCAGGGGATAGAAAACTACTCACGACATCTCTCAGGGAAGGAGCCTGGGGTAGCCCCAGATACGCTCCTTGAATATTTCCCACATGACAAGCATGGAGTACCAGAGTTTTTGACCGTGATAGATGAGTCCCATGTGACGCTCCCACAATTGCATGGCATGTACGCAGGTGACCAGTCGAGAAAGAACACTCTTGTCGAATACGGCTTCCGATTGCCAAGCGCCAAGGACAATAGGCCGCTCACGTATGAAGAATTCGAGACACGTATCAACGATGTGATTTATGTGAGTGCTACACCTGGGAACTACGAACGCGAAGAGTCAGAACAAGTCGTCGAGCAGATCATTCGCCCAACAGGACTGCTTGATCCAGTCTTGGAAGTCAGGAAGGTTGGGGCGAGTGGTAGTTATAAAGGCCAAGTGCATGACTTCATCGAAGAAGTAGTGAAAGAAGTGAAGATTGGTGGACGCGTACTTGTGACGACACTCACCAAGAAGATGGCAGAAAACCTTTCAACATACTTGAAAGAGCAAGGTGTCAAAGCCGAATATGTGCACAGCGACATCAAGACCATGGAGCGCATCACCATCCTCACTAACTTTCGTCGAGGAGTGTTTGATTGTCTTGTGGGAGTGAACTTGCTCCGTGAAGGTTTGGATCTTCCCGAGGTGACACTTATTGGTATCATGGATGCGGATAAGGAAGGATTCTTGCGTAGTGAGACATCTCTCATTCAGACGATTGGTCGCGCGGCGCGTAACTCACGTGGCAAAGTTATTCTCTATGCGGATATCATGACAGGCTCGATGGAGAGGGCAATAGCTGAAACGAATCGTCGCCGAAAAATCCAAGAAGACTACAACACAAAGCACGGCATTACTCCGACAACGATTGAGAAGAATATCAAAGACATCACTGAGGAGTTACAGAGTGAACATGCAAAAGCAGTGAATGTCGAGCTCTCAATTGACAAGAAACTCTTCGCCAAGAATCCAGAGAAGCTGATCAAGCTCAAGGAGAAAGCAATGAAAGAAGCGGTGAAGGCGCTCGACTTTGAAACCGCAGCAATTCTCCGGGATGAGCTCGTCGTACTGAAAGGTCAAATGGTAGTTGGCAAGCCAGAGTAAAGGTGAATAGCTTCATAGTGTTTAGTATGTATTACGCATATACTGAAATGAATGGAAAAATTCCTAGCTATCTTTTTAGGGTAGGCCTTGTTTCGTATAGTCTCTTTGTTGGGCATTATGTCGTAAAGAAACATACCCTTCTCGGTCAAGAACATACAAGTGCTAACGTACAGGTAGTGCCTTCTGAAAAAATACCAAAAAATACTCCCACAAATACAGAAATACTTGCGTCAAGTTCTACTCTCACAACACAAGGACAGTCAACCTCTACTCCGAAATCTTCAGATGCTTTTGTCACATCATCACCCATGGCAGACAACTCACTTCTTGAAACCAAACCATTTGTAAATAAAGAAGAAGGGTTTAGTATTCGTTTGCCAAAAGATTGCCTATTAACTGGTAAGGCTTGGGATAATGGTTTAGTTGAGCTCTGTCGTATTGCTAAAAGTACAGATCATGCGAGCGCTATTACTGTTGCTAAAGTTTCTACGACACTAGATGAAAACACAATACTAACTACACCAGTAAGCAACTTACACTTGAAGATGAACGTAGAAATTAAGAAAGATTATGTAGTTTCTGTCGGAGGCAAAAAAATAAGAGCAATTGAGACTCTGAGAAGAGTGACAAGAAGTAGTGGTGAAAGTGTTGAGTACTGGGATTTAAATTTCTTTTTTATAAAAGATTATGGAACATATCGCGAACAATATGTAGTGGATACTATCTCTCCTATTTTATATGTGGATGAATATAAGTCAGAATTGGAATCTTCTCTCTCAACATTTACTTTGAATTAGTTTTCTAGTCTGTACTATTTTGTATCTATCACTTCAGAACTTTTTCTTTTAAAAGTTTCTCGGAGGCGGGTAGCCGAGAGGAAGTGCATTTCGAAGCCGAGAAATGACACGACTTTTAAAAGGAAAAGTTTAAAAAAGAAAAAAGATTGGTAATTAAGGATTTTGTTACTTGTTTTTAGCTGCAAGATTCAGCATTAGGCACTTTACAGCCTCAAAATATGTGTTTTTGCACGTTTTTGTAAGAGGCGTATACTATAGCCATATGAAAAGATATGTACCGATTATTATAGGCGTTGTAGCTCTTTGTGCAGTATTGTATGTAGGAACAAGTATGCGAGGTGGTCAAGATGTAACAGCCGATGAAGAGAATACAGAAATATCATCTTCTTCAACAAATGAATTTACTGGTCAGGTAGTACGAATGTTTGAAGGTGAGAATGTTCTCAATTATAGTATGAGTCCTCCAGAAGGAGCGACTACGACTATTGGAATGGATGGAGCACTCGTGAATGTGGTTGACCAAGGAGGTGTACCACTTCTAGAGATGTACATGAGTTATGAAGGTGCGCGTGGGTATTCTGCAGAAGATTATATTACTAACAAAATTGCTTCTACTGTTCCTGCAATCACAAACGTAGGGAAGAGCACTATCGGTCTTTATGAATGGACAGTAGTCGAATCAGAAAGAAGTGTGTGGCATGTTGCAAAGGCTGGGAATGGCAATTGGCTTCTCGTTGTTGAGAACTTGAAGACTGATGCTGATAAAGCAGATGCTATCATCCAAAGTATCAGTACTAAGTAGTTTTTGTACGTATTTATTATCCTAATGAAAATAGCATCATATGATGCTATTTTTGTTTCTGAAAGAGTGGGTGAAGGTATGAGTACAAAAGCCACCAGTTCGTGGTGGCTTCTTCCTGTTTTGAATCAGTTACTGACGCACGGATTCCACTGACGGAGAGGGGTCACTGGAACTAGTATTCAAAGGATGCAATTCAGGTTCAGACTCTTGCGCGTGCTGCCAGAGTAGTTCTGTATGCGAAACATGTTCATTGCCCCGAGCTACGATACCACTTGGCATCGGGATTATTTTCTGTGATGTCTGGAATGACATGACGTTCTCCACGCTTTACTTCCTGCACATCCTTATAGAACAATTCTATGAGGTCCTGTCACATATACTACAATACAAACCTATATCTGTGCAATTGGAAATATGCTAGAGTATCCACATGCAAGAAGAAATTCTTAAGCCTAAAAAAGTTTTTGTCGGTCTTTCAGGTGGTGTTGACTCCTCAGTTTCAGCATTCCTTTTGAAGCAGCAAGGTTATGATGTTACAGGAGTATTCATCAAAGTGTGGCAGCCAGACTTTATCGAATGTACATGGAAAGAGGACAGATTAGATGCGATGCGAGTTGCTGCACTTTTGGATATTCCTTTTGTCACACTCGACTTGGAGAAGGAGTATAAGGAAGGCGTGATTGATTATATGATTGAAGAATATAGGAAAGGAAGGACTCCGAATCCGGATGTGATGTGTAATCGCGAGGTCAAGTTCGGAGCGTTTTTTAACTGGGTCAAACGACAGGACAAGGATGCTTATATCGCAACCGGCCACTATGCCGAGCATAATGGCACTTCACTTCTGAAAAGCAAGGATGAGAATAAGGATCAGACGTATTTTCTCTGGGCGCTTAGGAAGGAGATTCTTCCGTCGGTCATCTTTCCGGTTGGTAAGATGGAGAAGAGCGAGGTGCGCTTACTTGCTCAAGAAGCCAACTTGCCTGTGGCGAATAAGAAGGATAGTCAGGGGTTATGCTTCGTCGGGACTGTCGATATCAAGACACTTTTGAAAAAGTATATAGATGAAAAGGAGGGGGACGTGCTTGATGAGACAGGAACTGCTATCGGTCATCATACTGGAGTCATGTTTTATACCATCGGTGAACGACATGGTTTTACGGTTACAAAAAAGAGTACCGATGATGCGCCATATTTTATTATTGCAAAGGATATTGAGAAAAATACAATTACCGTATCACATACAGAACCTGCTGAAAGTGCGGGTGAAATAATCGCACTTGAAAAAATAAACTGGACTCAAGGCATTAAAAAAGGGGATATGTATGAAGCGCGAACAAGGTACAGGGCACCACTGGCAAAAGTTGTAGTTGTCGATGAGAATCATATTGAACTTCTCACCGGTGAGTTAACAAAAGTATCAGGCCAGTCGCTCGTGCTCTATGATGGAGAAATGTGTGTCGGCGGAGGGATTATACTATAGCCGTTAGTTTTTAGCCGTTAGGCTTTAGCTAATACAAGTACACAAAAACAACTTCCTCAGTTAGCCTTAGTACAAGAAGGGTGCTAAAATTTTGTTATGAAAAAACTAGCTTTAATAACTGGAGTGGGGCGTAGAAATGGCATTGGTGCCGCGGTGTGTATTGAGCTTGCAAAAAATGGCATAGATATTTTCTTTTCCTACTTATCAAAATATGACCAAGAAAAGTATCCGGGTATAGAGAAAATGGATATGAATGCTTTCGTAATTGAGCTCACACAATTTGGAGTCAAAGCTAAATGCATAGAACTTGACTTATCTGAATCTGATTCAGCAAAGATGTTGTTTGATAGTGTCCGTAGTGAGTTAGGGTCACCTGACATTTTAATAAATAATGCTGCTTTTTCAGTCCACATTCCATTTACAGAAATTACCGCGGAATTACTGGATGAGCATTATAAGGTTAATATTCGTGCTACGACTCTTCTATGTAAAGAGTTCACAATGCAAAACAAGGAAGGTAAAATAATAAACCTCACGTCTGGCCAATCTCTGGGAGCCATGAAAGATGAACTTCCATACACCATCACTAAAGCAAGCGTTGAGATGCTTGTCAAACAACTTGCTCCAGAACTCGAAGAGCGAAATATTAGTATAAATGCTTACGACCCAGGTCCTACTGATACTGGCTGGATGAATGATGAAATTAGAGAAATGGTAAAGAAACATTCGAGTACGGGGAGAGTTAATCTACCTGAGGCTGCCGCGAAGGAGATTGTAGCGCTTTTGTCTCAAGATATTACGGGGCGTATAGTTCATGCCGGAAGATAATGCATGAAAAAGCTCTTCTGGTATTTAATGGTGATGTCCAGGAGCTCCATGCTTCTTATGGAATCTGAATTCAAGGTAGACGATCCAGAGTACGATAGCGGCTAAAGATGAGACGCTCGCTATCTCGACTGCCTGGAACTGCTCGTCATTGAATTGTTTTCCAAGCATATAGAGAAGTATCGCGGAAACTGGAGAT
>JAYVXX010000118.1:0-4467 GCA_043784805.1 Minisyncoccota bacterium
CAGGAGTACACAATACTGTCGCCGTATCAGGCACAGCGTTTACCGATGAGCATATCCATCTCATCAAGCGATTCTGTGATACAGTCATCCTTTCATTTGATACCGACACTGCAGGCCAAAATGCACTCAAAAAGACAGCACTCCTATGTCTTTTGGGTGGCTTGGACGTATACGTTGTCACAGGCCTAGATACCAAGGATCCAGCAGACCTTATCCGTGAAAATCCAAACCTCTGGTTGCAAGCTGTGAAGAATAAAAAGCATGTCGTTATGGCAATTACTGAAATGACCTTCATTACTCACACTGACGAGCGTATACGAGGTCAAAAGATCGTGTCTGACGTGCTACCATTTGTGCGTGCTATTCAATCACCTATCGATAGAGCCCATTTTATAAGGAAGATTTCGGAAAAGTCACATATTGGAGAGGATACCTTAACACAAGAATTATCTCGCGGTATACTAAACGTAGAAGAGGTTATAGAAGAAACTACAGTGCAACCTCTTCCAAGTATGGATAGGCTCGAAAGGGAAATCATCGCGTACGCGACCTTGATGGGTACGGAGAACGACGAACTCTTTCTCTCCTTAGGACTGGACAAGGAGAAGTTCCCAGAAGTTATCGTACAGGAGGAAATGTTTGAATTAGAAAAAAAAGTAATTGCAAACAAGGAGGATTATTTCAAAGATCTTATGGGTACCTATAAACGAGAAGAACATAAAGCTCACCTCGTAAAACTTCAGAAGAAACTGAAGGAAGAAGGCGCAGACCATGAATCAATTTTGAAGGAAATCTATGATCACGTGAAGAAAGCCATCATGTAGTCTAGACAAAATAAGTATGTGTAAAACTATATGGACTATATAGTTTATTTGTGTTATAATCGCAGGTACCATTATTATGGCGAAAAAAGTATCTTCACAAAAAAAGAGTGTACAGAAAAAACCTACATCTAAACCTGTAGCTAAAAAATCAAATTCGAAAGTGGCCACTGCGAAAAGTTTACGTCCAAGACGTGAACTTACTAGTTCAAAAGTGCCCGTCAAAAAGACATCTGTAAAGAAGACAACGAAGAAAGTCATACCTGCAAAAAAAGCATCAAAGAAAGTAGTGAAGAAAGTGGAGGTAAAGAAAGTCACTAAGAAAGTGGCTGCTCCAAAAAAGACTGCACCAAAAGTCGAACTAAAACCAAAGTACAAACCAAAGGCATTCACTATCAAGACTGGGCCATCCAAGCCAAAAGTCATCGAGAAGCCAAAGAAAGTCACTACTCGTGATCAGAATGAGCAAGAACTCATTCAGAAAGGAAAGGAACGGGGATTCATCACCTATGATGAGATCATCCGGTACTTCCCTACTATTGAGCTTGATATTTTATATCTTGAAGAATTATACGAAAAGATTAATCAGGCAGGAATAGATATCTTAGAAGGTGGGAACTTGCTTGATATGGATGAGGATCTCCTTAAGATGGAAGGGAGAGACAGTACTCACGACAGTATCCAGATGTACCTTCGTGAGATCGGTCAGTACCCGCTCATTTCCGGAGAGAACGAGCGCGAGCTCGCTATACGTATTGAGAAAGGGGATATGGAAGCAGGGACCTTGCTTGCAAAGGCGAACTTGAGACTTGTGGTGTCTATTGCCAAAAAGTATGTCGGACGAAGCTCTGACCTAACTCTTCTTGACCTTATTCAAGAAGGAAATCTGGGGCTATTTAAAGCAGTTGAGAAGTTTGACTATTCAAAGGGATTCAAGTTCTCAACCTATGCCACATGGTGGATTAGACAAGCAATCACACGAGCTCTCGCTGACCAGTCACGCACTATTCGTATCCCAGTGCACATGGTAGAAACAATCGCCAAGTACAAGCAGGTTGTGCGACGTCTTTCACAAGATCTTGGACGGGAGCCGTTGGCTGAAGAGATTGCAGTGGAGATGGGAGTGGACGTCGATAAGATTCATATCATTGAGAATATCAACCAGGACACAGTATCACTCGAAAAGCCAATCGGCGATGACGATGACAAGTCCACTCTTGGAGAATTCATCGCGGACGATAAAATTCTCTCACCAGACGCTGAAGCATCACATCGTATTCTCTCCGATCAGATCAATGAGATCTTGGACGACCTTTCTCCAAAGGAACGCAAGATTGTTGAGATGCGAAATGGGCTCGGTGAGTTCGATGGCGTTATGCACACACTTGAAGAAGTGGGAGCAGAATTCGGAGTCACACGTGAGCGTATCCGACAGATCGAGGCGAAAGTTCATGAGAAGATCCGTTCTCACGAGAAGTCAGAACGATTGAGGAATTACTAGAAGCAGACTGTAGACCTTAGACTGTAGTCTGTAGCTTATACTCAGAATCAATACTCAATACAATTCGAAAGAGCGACGCCTTCGGCGTCGCTCTTTCGCATCTTTCGAATGTCGAGTCAAAAAGCTACAGTCTAAGGTCTACGGTCTGTACCCTAGTAACAGACCTGGTATCCATTCTGCCAAACACAAGGATTAGTGTAGTTGTAGTTATGGAAACCATAGTTGTACCCAGTGTCCGTATATCCAACGTTGTAATTATAGTTAGTTCCAACGTAAGAGTTATTGGAATATGTATTGTTCGAGTATGACGGATACCATGAACCATCGGTGTACTGATAGGTGTAGTACGAGGAGGGCACGGTGTATTGGTACTGTGTCTGGTAGTTCACAGGGGATGTGTAGTTGTATCCGTAACTGTAGTTGTTGTACCCTGAATTATAATTAGTATTGTACATCTGTTGCTGGCAGTTGTAACTGGTCACAGAAGATGTTCTTGTGTATCCGTTGTAGTAGTACGTATAACAACCTACTGTGTAGCTGTAAGAACTTTGGTAGGAAGTTGAAGGATACGTATAGGTAACTGGGTATGTTGGATAATAGTAACTCGCGGAAGCCGTAGCCACAAGCGGAAATGCAATAGAAATTGCGAAAAGTGAGTATTTGATTGCTTTCATATAACCGTATTCTACATGTATATAAAGCAAGGTCAAGAATTGACAAAATATATATTTTATTGCAAAGTTAGTCATTAAAAAAAAGAAAAAACCGCTTGTTAGACGGTTTTTAAGCGACACTCCCATTAGGGTTTTTGGGTAAAATCACCCTCAAGCTCTTGGAGTGCTGAGAGAAGTAGTGCTGAGTCGGTATCCTTAAATTCTTCACGGAAGCCAATCACATTAGGGATTGGTTGCGTTGCGATCGGATTGAGTGGAAGTGGTTGAGTAACTGCGGCACTAATATCAATGTCCCTTTCTGGAAAAAATTCTTTGAATACCTCATCTGAGTTAGATGTGGCTACCATGACTGTCAGTGGACAGTATATTTCCTTGTGACACTTTTTCTTTTTCAGGTCCAATTTCATTTTCTTGCAGTCAAAACAGATAAGAGGACATGATGAATCGCCTCCTATGCACTTCTTTCCCTTTGCTCGAAGAGCAAATAGTTGAACCGGAGTCAGGTCACAATGCATGCACCTTTCCTGATATTCATCGCTCATCGCTGTCTCCTCTAAAATATGTGGTAATTGACAAAATCTCTACTAGTGAGGAGTCTAGCATGCCAGCTGGATATTTGCTCATCAGTTATTCACCTCTCGTAAAGTCATCTCAAGGTTAAAGTAATTGCCCTAATTTTAGAATGTAATTTTTTAATTCTTAGTCAATAATTACTTGCAAAAGTCCTTTAAATATGGTATTGTATGTGGAATGTAGAAGGTAGAGAGTAGAAAGTAGGAGATACAAAGTAGCCATGTGATTTGGTATGTATCCACCCTCCACCCTCCACCTTCCACCCTCAACTTATGTTAATCGATCATGTTACACTAAAAATAAAAGCAGGCAAGGGTGGTGACGGAGTCGTTCGTTGGCGCCGTGAGAAGGGTATTCCTTTCGGAGGACCGGCGGGTGGGGATGGTGGCAAAGGCGGAGATGTCTATTTCCGAGTTGTTCGTGATATTCAAGCACTCTCAGTCTATAAGCATAAGAAGGAATGGGATGCAGAGGAAGGCGAGCAAGGCCAGAAGCGAAGCATGCACGGAGCAAACGCCAAAGACCTTTTCCTACAGATTCCTCTCGGGTCTGTGGTCTACAATCGCGAGTATGACAAGCACTATGAGTTCATGGAAGAAGGTGACTTCATTATCTTGCGTGGTGGTCAGGGAGGCGAGGGGAATGAGAAGTTCAAGACGTCCACCAACCGTACACCGGAAGAATTTACTAAGGGTCAGAAAGGTGAATATGCGACGTTCGAGATTGAGCTTAAGCTCATTGCTGATACTGGTCTCATTGGACTACCGAATGCTGGCAAGTCATCCCTTCTAAACGCTCTCACGCGAGCAGGAGCAAAGATAGGAGACTACCCATTCACGACGCTTGAGCCAAACTTAGGCGTGTATTTCGGTTATGTTCTTGCAGATATTCCTGGACT
>JAYVXX010000119.1:0-4466 GCA_043784805.1 Minisyncoccota bacterium
CCCACTCCCTGACCTCATAGCAAATAACCTTTGCAATGACTCCGCTATCACGGACGCTGCGTACGATGATATCAAGAATAGTGGGGGAGTGGTAACTGACGTTGAACTCGCCAAGACCAAACAAGACATCTGGAACTACGCCTGCTTAGAAAATCCCAATAGTCCGGACCAGGCTGAAAAACTAAAAAAACTTAATGCTCAGAATTCAAATATCGGAGGACCGGACGCGTTTCTTGCGGTAACCGGCGGAGCTAACCCATATACTACAACCATTGAAACGGAATTATTGATGGATAAGAACGCGGAAGAAAAAGCGGATGCCGCGAAGGCCGACCTTGCAGCTGGAAGAGGTATCAAAAGTCTGACAGACTGTACGAAACGTGCATCTGTTGCTCCAAATGGTGAGCCATATAGCAACCCTGATCAGGCGCCGTGCCTTAAGTCCATCGTCAAACAGGCTGGCTCAGTATTAAATACTGCCTTTACGGATGCTCTTGGGACACCGCTTCAAACTGCGATAAAAAGTCTTGGTGTTTTCGGTATTGGAAACCTTATAGGATCAGCACTTCAGACATTTAACGCTGCTCAAGGCCTATTGGGGAATCTTGGCAGTATCGCCTCATCGGGCAATAGTTCAAGTCCACCGGTTAAGGACTTGGCGAATAATGCAAAAGCCAAGAAGACTATCTCCGGCACACCAATACAACAACTTTTGGCACATCAGACGGCGCTCGCTACTTTGGGCACAACCGATCAGAGCTATCTTGGTCAAATCGCATACTACCAAGGACAAGTAGACGGCATGCGAGCATGCTACAAGACTCTAGCTGATAACTACCGAGCTTCCACCAATGTAACCATCCTCGCAGGATACTCGTATGCTGACTCTCTCGATGCTTCAAATAAAGCTCTAAAAGATAGGATTGATGCGGAAGTTGGCCTTATTGATAGTACGAAGAATCTAATACAAGATACAATATCAAATATCCAATCCTCCCAATCGAGCGAGGAAATCCTTGATCTTTTCAATGGATATCAGGATAAGGTTTCTAATCAGAATTTGCCTAGCTTGACCTCTGCTTCACAACGTGAAGGGGAATATATTACCTTTAAAAATGATGTTGAAACATCTGTGAGGGAAGATGGGGGGCTCTACAACTATAATGTTGCCTGCACTAACCTCGGTACAACATTACAGGCAGCTGCCAATACAAACAATGGCCAACCGGGTAATAATTGACGCAATTGATAGAGAATTTGTCACTTAAATATGAGTTTATACTAAGTGGAATACTCTTTTTTGAAAATTAGCGGAAAATACTAATACTGGTGGTTTTAGTTGTCATCTAGTACTGAATAACTGCAGAGTATGCAATCATTTCTCCACACACTGTATGATACACTAGCGTCATGAAACGACTTGGTATCTATGCTTCTATCGCGATACTATTACTCAGTGTAGTGGGTGGCTTGACCCACCCTGTAAAGGCACTCGCGGAAGCGACCGTTGACCCGAAAACTTCCTATGATTACTTCAAGGGTTCAGTTGATGCTCTTCAGACTGCGGCAATTACGGCAATCGATACAGCCAACCAGAAATACGTGGGAACTTCGAATGCTGTCGCTCAACAGAAGGTAACAGATGCGTTCAAGACTGTTGCAAATGCTAATTATGCGGCATACACCACGACATTTAATGCAGAAAGAAGTAAAGGCACTGGTGCGGCTGATGCACAAATTGCGGCAATCCAAGCGTGGATACGGTCAAGCAATGATGGTAATAACCTTGTGATGACACGTGCATATAGTAGTGGCCCCCAAAGAAGCGCTTATAACCGCTACGCTATACAGATTCAAGATGCTGTCCGTGTTGCTCAGCAAGCAAAAGCAAGACCTGTCACCTTAGCTGAGGCTAATGCGACAGTAGATGCATCCACGATTGTTAATGCTGCTGCCGGAAATACTAATATATCAAAACAGGTCGCTGATCCAAATCCTAACGATTGTAGTCTTTTTAATGGAAACCTCCTTGGATGTATCAACCAGCTGATAACCTGGGTCATCAAGAACACGCTCATGCAGATTGCCGGCTTCCTCCTATGGCTAGCAACCAATATGTTCAACTATTCGGTGCAGGTCGGCATCCTTAATTTCAAGGATTGGGCACCGGATACACTCTACCCAATCTGGATAATCATACGGCAGATAGTCTCCCTCATAATAGTCTTTGTCGGTTTGTATCTTGGAATACTCTATATATTGGGAAGGGAGGAGACGTTCGAGAAGTTCATACCGTGGCTTGTCGTATTCGCTCTCTTCGTCAACTTCTCGTATCCGCTCGCTAGAACCGCAATTGATATATCCAATATCATCTCACTGAAAGTATATACAAGCGCTGTAGGCAATGAAGCCTTGGTACCTGGCACTAAGTCCAAGAACACAGCGGGGGCAATCATCTTAAACAGGCTAGGCTTAACGGACCTTGCCTTAAGTGCTACCTCTGTCGAAGGCGGCGTAAATGTGCTCGGTAGGATAAACAGTATCCCAGGAGCGCTCATGGCAGTTGCATTCATTTGTTACGCAGCATTTATATTCTTCATGGTGACCGGCATCATGGTCATGAGGACAGCGGCATTGGTGTTCTTGACGATTGCTTCGCCTCTTCTTCTGGTTGATAGTGTCCTCCCGATGCTTGGAGAAAAGGCCAAACTCTTACGTAAGATATTCTTCGAACAGTTGGCCGTTGGTCCAATATTTATGATCATGCTCGCTCTCACCATGAAGTTCTTAGAGGTCTTCTCCTCTCCTACTGGACCCATCAAAGCAACAGGTGTCGGGCTCTTAGCAGAAAAGCCAGACATGGCTGCCGCTACATTTTTTAATCTTCTCATGATGCTTATCATGCTGCATATCATGTATAAGGTCACTAAGAGCACTGCAGGAACACTCGGCCAGTACGCGAGTGATGCCATGGGAAAGGTCGGTGGATTCGGACTTGGCCTTGCTACCGGCGGGGCTGGACTCTTGGCTCGTGGCACAATAGGCGCGGCTGCGGCGAAATTCCGAGATAGCAATTGGGTGAAGAATAACCAGACTTCATTAATTGGTCGTAGTTCTTATGCTATGTCCAACTCACTCGCGAAAAGTTCCTACGACCTTCGCAACTCAAAGGTAGTCGCTGGTGGTATGCAGAAAGCCGGACTAAGTGGCGGACTCTTTGGAGTGGGTATGGGGGCTGGTAGGACAATAGGATATGACCAAGCAGTAGAAAATAAGAGAAAGTCAATCTTAGAAGGTCAGGATCGTGCAGGCGAAAGGTACAAGGAAGATGTAAAAGATGAGAAGGGGAATATTATTCATAGGAGAGGCGACTACACTCCAGAGGGACGAAAAGCTCTTGAAAAATATAATGACAATCTTGGTGGTCGAAGATTCATGACCAAGGAGCAGAAGGCCAAGACAACTGAGCTCCTTAAGGAGAATGTTCTTAAGAATGATGCAGCCGAGGAAGCTAAGGTGAAGAAGCGCGCTGAAGAAATGTCAAAAACATATAACAGTGTTGGTAAACGTTCGGAGGATATCAATAAGTCAAAAGCCGATCTCAAGAAAGAAAGGGATGATGCTCTAGGTAAGATGCAGGAAGATCTAGGAAACCTTAGAAAGAGCGACCCTCAACTCCGCGGTTTAGAAGCTCAAGCACTTCGTGGCGCAATCAATTTAATAGAAGATAAAAGAGAGGAGGAGATGGTCTCCTTTAAGAGAAAAATTGAAAGTCTTGCTTTAAAGCATAAGAATATGACGGGTAGCGATGTTGAGAAACGACGGACCGCCCTTATGGATGGTCTTGACTTAGACGAACAGGAAGCTCTCACAGAACGTCTTGAGAGATCTGACGGGGTTGATATTGTGTTACCTGACGACGCTACTACTTCTAGATCAACTACCACTGGATCAACTTCTACGTGGCGCGTAACCACAGATACAGAAATGAATGCAACCGGCTCTGAGGCAAAAGTAAACGTCCCCGCATATGCAAGACAAGAGAAAGCAAAAGAAGAGGCAAGAGCAGTAGAAGCAGCTAGGACTACTCCAGTTGCTACTGCACAAGCTGCCCCAGTCCAGACACAAACAGCTCCACAAGCTGCAACAAATCAGAATCAGCAAAACCAATCTCAGCCGGCTGCAAATGATACCTACCAAAAAGAACTTACAAATTCCATACAAGATTTAGCCTCCCAACAACGTGATTTGGTCAGCACTAACACCGACTTAAGAAGGTCACTCGATGACCATGGGGAGAGGGTGGCCAGTTCAAATAGGTCTCTAGCCAGCTCTCTAGATATGCAAAGTGAGCGGGTCTCCTCATCTAACCGCGATCTTTCCCAATCCCTTGATGAGCATGGTTCACGCATGGCTGTATCAAATAAAGAAATTGTAGATAGTCATGCAGAATTGGCAAGCTCTCT
>JAYVXX010000120.1:0-13713 GCA_043784805.1 Minisyncoccota bacterium
GGTACTGTGCTAGCAGATACAGTCGCTGGGGCAATTGTTAAGCAATATCCAGAAAAGTTTAAATAGTTTCGTCTATGTAAATATTTTGTTGCCACTCAAGAGGACATCTTTGGTGTCGTCTTGAGAAGCAAATCAATATGTATGAAACCCGAAACAAAAAAACTACTTGCTTTTCTTCTCATCTCTTGTAGTTTACTTATAGTATTTCTATTCTTTAAAAAAAGTATCTATGGCCCACAAGAAGAAGAAAAAACTTCTGTCGAAACAGGAGTCCATACTGTAGATCTTTTAGGAGACCATGCATCACCGAACGAATTTGCTATTAAAGTGGGAGAATATATTCAGTTTAATACCAAAGATAATAGCACACATAACATTGCGGAAGGACAAGGAGCGGAAGAAGGTACGAGCACTGTCGAAAAAGGCCACGATCATGGAGTTGATTTTGGAGAGTCTGGAAGTTTTGGAGCCGGCGAAGCATACAAAGTTAAAATAAGTAAAGTGGGGGCATACTTTTTTCACGATCATGTGCATCCTGCTATTACTGTTACTGTACTAGTGTATGATCCGAAGAAATGAGGAAGAGTCTTGGCATTTAATACCTCGTCAGCTTGCTGCGAGGATCGTTTATTTAAGGAAAAGAAAAGCCGCCTGACTGCGACGGGAATTCCGTGCTGGAAGTCGGGTAAGTAGTCAGGAAACTAGCCTCTTTTTAGAAAAGAAAAACCCAGCCGGATGAGGGCGGGGTCGTGGTTGCTTGAGCGACTGTCTAACGCTCAAATGTGATCGTGGTTTTTCTTGGCCGCAGTTGCCACAAGAGGACTGGCCACAAGAGGGCTAAAGTGAAGAACGTACGTACCCATGCGTTTACGGTGTAGTCCGAAACCTGTTTGCACCTCCACATTTGGATGAAGTCTCTGATAAAGAAGTAGATGCCTACGATGAGGTAGGCGGCGCCTAGGTAATAGAGCCAGGTCATTGGGTTCCTTTCGATGAAAGTTATGTTGAGCGAAGAACATCCTAACTCTAGTGCGTGGGGGAGGGGTTGTCAAATGGGGAGGAAAAAGGGCTACATATCGCTACGTAGCCCTCCTGGATTGGCGTCCCCGTTCGTGATTCTGGACCAAGAGCTGTCAGTTGGTTGTTTCCAGTCACTACACGTTTGCTACGTGTCGCCTCGGCCTAACACTTAGAAGTGGTTTGCGGACAGGGGTTTAGTATGACATGTTGGATGGTGAGTGTCAAGGGGTGGGTGTGGGTTTCAAATTTGAAACAAAAAGCCCCACACCGTGAAGCGCAGGGCTTTCTTGTGTGGGGCGGGGTTTACTTTACTTGCGACTGTACTTTCTCGAAGAAGGCCTTTGCCTCCTTGGCGGATTCTTCGTCTGGGCAGACTGCGTCGATCAATTCCGGCATACGCATGTTCATGTATTTGCCCATCATCGGAGGCATTCCTTTGACGTAGTCGTAAATGGCGAGCTGAAGCATCATGACGACCCCCATTGGAACCTTCTCCATGCCGGCATGCTTGAGGAGCTTCGGGTAAAACCTTTCCTGAAGGTGGCCTTCGTCGTCGACTTTTAGCAAGCGCGAATGCATTATGTCAGCCGTTGGTAAGGTAAATGCTTTGTCAGTCATGTCTGCTCTCCAATCTTTAAAAAGTTAAGGGTAGGACTTACATATTGTATTGTAACATCATATATTATAGTTGTCAATTGCAGGAGAATCGGTCACCGCTACGGTTCGCTTTAAAAAGCGTTGCTTTTCTCATCTCGACACGTAGCCTCGACCCCGGGAAAAACCGACAAGCAATCCTGCTTCAAAAACCATGGACCCAGTTTTTGAAGCAGGATTCTTGTATACCGGTTTTTCGTTCGATTCTCACGTCTGTGCTTCCGAGCACAGACTCTAGGGTCCACAAATTTAAAAATCCCTCAAGCGTGGCTTGGGGATTTTTAAATTTGTGGACCCTAGGAGAATCGAACTCCTCACCTCCGGAGTGCAAAACCGGCGCTCTACCATATGAGCTAAGGGCCCGTGATATATTCTGCTCAATTATATAGCCTTTTGCCTGTGGGCTCGAGTATCTGTATTTGAACGTGAGTATAATACTACCATATTTTTAGGTGGAGGAAAAGGCCAGAATCCATGGAATATGGGAATACGTGGATAGTGGACTAGTCTCTGGTTCGAAGTAAAATAGGGTGTATACTTATGGCATGAAACAGCTTGCGATAGTTGGGTTAGTAGGTGTAGTTATCCTAGGAGGCGGATACTATTTCTCTAGTAGTAAGAAAACCTCTACAACCCCAATTTCACAAGCAGAAAATGTAAATGAGTCCACTCCAATACGCCTTATTAAGGAGAGTGGCCTTGTGACTTGGAAGAAGACGAACGATGCCAACTACACACGAGTGGAACAGGATGAAGTGATGATACCGAATGATGTTTCGGTGAAGACTGGGCTTGGTCGAGGATATGTCATCTTGCCGGATAATTCTTCGATCTCGCTTAATCAAAACACGGAGATCATCGTGTCTTACACACCAGAGAAGATATCTATCATGCAGCTCCTCGGCTCGACATATCATCGTGTGATGACACTAGCGTCTGGGAAGTCCTATGAGGTACGTACGCCAGGAACTTTGGCTGCAGTGCGTGGGACCAAGTTCGCAGTTGCCTATGATGACATGAAGAAGAAGACTCAGGTCTCGGTGACGGAACACGTAGTTGCTGTTACTACCGATACTGACTCTCCAAGCTCTCAAACTGAGTCCTATTCGGCCAAAGAAGGGGAGACAATCACAGTGGATGCGGTTACAGTAGATGGAGCTTCTTCAACTACATCGGACACTTCTTCGTCAACTCCGAACACAAAAACAGAGTTCCATATTCGTACTAAGCTGCTACCTAACAAGGATATGCTTGTGCCATTTATAGCGGAGAACAGAAATATCGATATGGTGTATGACACAAAGACTGATAAGCCTAAGTTCATCAAGGATATGCTCACGGATATTCGTGTGGAGACCAACAAGGTAGAAAACAAAGATGTGAAGACTTCAACCGGAGAGAGTGCAGTACCGGAAGAAATGAAGCAGAAACGAAGGGATTTGATTCTCAAGAAAACACTCGAAATAATCAAAAAAACACCAGAGAGTATAGTGGATTCAAAGGATACGAAGGTATCTGAAGACGTTAGGGCTTCAAATGAGGGGAAAGAGAGGAGTAAGGTCACAGCGCCAACGGTCACTACGAAAGGAGATGGGAAGGCTGTAGTTGCTCTTCCATCTAAGAAGTTAGGAGTCAAAGAGACGTTTGATACTTCCCTAAAAACCAATGTGGATACAGCTTCGCTTAAAGCTTTTGACATTACTAAGGAAGACCCGACTCCTTCTGAGTCCGCATTCATAGATACATTCTATGCAGTGTATGAAAAGTATTTGTATGTCGACGACAATGCCATGGTATGTACCACCCTACGTGGTATGACTGCCAAGGATATCATTGTCAAACTAGAAGCAGTCTCCACGCGAGGTGGTTATACTCTTCCAAAAAAAGAACAGATGACTGCTTTAGCAAACAATGTTGTGGCCGCATGTGCTGATGGAAGTATTAAAGATAAGATCAAGTCGCTCGAGACGGCGTTTGACGTGGCGTATCCCTATTCTGAATAGTTATGAACAATCAAGATAGAATCTCATTCGGACTAGGACTCATCCTAGTCTTATTGTTTGTGGTAATGATTGCAAGAAGTACGTTCGGCGGGTACTTCGACCATATCTTCAGTGATAGTATTACCGATCTCAAGAAGGACCCCGGCGTGATAGTGGTAGGTATCGACGACAAAACATTGAACTCTCTTGGCACATGGCCATTTCATCGTGATGTGTATGCAAATCTCATAGACCAGCTCTATAAGGAAGGGGCGCGTCTTGTTGTCTTCGATATTCTCTTCATCACTCCAGGCATACAAGACGACACCGTGAGGGCATCCTTAGGCAAGCAAGTGCACCGCACGGTGTTTGCTTCCAAGCTAGATAGTACGCTTACCTATTTTCCAACCGTCTACGGTGTTGGCGACAATGCGCTCTCAGCGCTGGCCAATGTCTATCCAGATCAAGACGGAAAAGTAAGAACTGAATACTTTTTTAACAGGGATAAGGATGGGAATTGCATCCCGACACTCTCGTACATGACATTTTTTGAATATACGAGGGAGAAATCCCACGGCTGTGACGATGACCCACGTATCTTCGTGTACCCCAATAAGATACCGGAAACCTTTTCCATGGTTGATGTGGTACATGGCAAAGTCTCCAAAAAAGATATAGAAGGTAAGGTGGTTTTTGTAGGGTCGGTCTCTCTTGACCTTGACGATCATTTCATTTCTAATCATGGGGACAAGATACCTGGGGTATATATTCACGCTGCGATGTTCTCCCAAATGCTGCATGGCTTCTTCCCTGTGCCGCTTACACCGCTATTTGCTATCTTTTTCACGCTCTTAGGTGTTCTCTATACGGTACTGATCTCATTTCGAAAGATAAAGACAGTGTATCAGTTTGAGTTCCTTGTTATCGGACTTGTGGTAGCACTCTTTCTTGGGCTGCTCTCCTGTGCACTAGGCGTATGGTTTCCATTTGCACTCGTTATCTTTTCGTATATCGCTTCATCAATATACACACTCATGTTCCGCTACGGTATAACCGAGAAGAGGAGCAAGCATATTAGGGGAATCTTCTCAAAATATGTTCATTCTCATGTACTAGATGAGCTGTTGAAGCAGCCGGAAGTGAGACTAGGCGGCGAGAAGCGGCATATGAGCATTCTATTTTCTGACTTGAGGGGCTTCACGACACTCTCTGAGTCGCTTGACCCACAAGAGCTTACCGCACTCTTAAATGGGTACTTCAGTGCTATGACTCCAGAGATATTGGAAGAGAAAGGAACGATAGACAAGTTTATTGGGGATGCTATTATGGCGTTTTGGAATGCACCCCTTCTTGTTCCTGACTACTGTACCTGTGCAGTCAGATCAGCGCTTCGCATGATCAAGGCGCTCAAGCTTTTCAATGAAACTCATGCTACTTCCTTAGCCGTTGGTATCGGTATCCATGCGGGGGATGTCGTGGTTGGTAATGTTGGCGGCGTTGATCATGTGAGTTACACGGTCTTGGGAGATGCGGTTAATCTAGCATCACGTGTTGAAGGTCTTACCAAAAAGTATGGCGTAGGGTGTATCGTGACAGGGGAAGTGCGAGATCAAGTATTTGATACAGGGATTCTTTTTCGCAAGTTAGACGTCATAACCGTAAAAGGGAAGTCAAACGTCACGACACTCTACGAAGCAATGACTTATACCAAAGAAGATGAAGAGAGAGCGCGTGTCTATGAACAAGGTTTTAACCTTTATTCTAAAGGCTTATTTGAGGAAGCTATGATGATTTTCGGCACTCTTTTTAAAGATCATTCGAAAGAATTCTGTGACGGACCATCCAAGATGATGGCAGAAAGAATACGTTCGCATCTCATCCACAAGACAATTGGCAAAGGACTGATCTGGGATGGGGTATGGCATTTCGAAGAGAAGTAAGAGTCAGGGGATAGGATTTAGGATAGAGGGGTGAGTACCTACAAAAATACGAAACGTCTAGCTTCCATTTGAGACTGAGCTCAGGTAGTTTTCACCTTCAGAATAATTAGTGTATGAAGTATACTCAGTGTATATATGATGAAGTTGTACAATAGCATCTTTTATCTTTTCGATAAGATGGAAGATCATATACGAGCACGGCTGGCACGCCACCCGTTTATCTATACCTTTATCGGTGGAGCGGGTGTTGTGCTCTTCTGGAGAGGTGTGTGGCACACGGCAGATGTTCTCCAAGCATCTGGAGACCTTGGAAGCATCCTGTTCTCACCAATTGGTTCTTTAGTTATGGGGGTGGTTGTACTCTTAGCCACTGGGCTGTTCGTGTCTGTCTTCATCGGGGACTCTATCATCATGTCAGGCATCAGGCATGACAAGAAGATTATTGAGCGAACCATTGAGGACGTGGAAACTGAAAAGACCGATGTAGAGAAGATGCTGATCATTGTTATTGAGATGAAGAAGGAACTGGAAGCACTAGAACATAAAGTACGCAGTAAGTGTGAAGTAGCATAGGTCGGGGCTATTGATTATTTAGCCTGAGTAGTCCATACTAACTCTATCAATCACAATACTATGCAAGACGATACTACCGTACAAAACGAATATGAAGGAGGAGTGACTGATAATATAGAAGTGACAGCTGCTAATGCGGAGGTTCTAGATATCACACCCTCAACTGATGTTCTCGATATCCTCCCTTCTCTAGAAGTAAAGAAAGAGAAAGACGCTTCACTTTAGTATTTTTTTGAAGTGTGAATTTGCCTCCGCAAAGTCTTAGTCGACTAATTACGAATGATACGGTGTTATTATAATTGTAGTACGTAGTAGTCTAAAATCTAATCTCTAACATCTAGCCCTAGTGCCACATTTGAGTTCCGTATGCGTCTTCTCCAAACCTGTGGTTCACATCGCGGTGTGCCATTTCATCTTTGATGGTTGCTTCAATCATATCTGTGAGTCGCGCATCTTCCGTAAGGTTCCAGTAGCCAATCGCGATCCTGGTGGCGGGCACATTCTCATGCTTCCCGAGGTGTACGAGCTCTAAGTAGTGCTCATAACTGTGTATTGCTTCTTCTTCCAAATACCCAACGACACGGTGTGCTGTCTTAGGTGAAAGAAGGTACAGAATAAAATAGATACCACAAAAGAAGAATTGCACGAAGATTATTAGAAATCGCTCCATAACATTTGGACGTGCTAACTCATTGTAGACGAGAAGATGGATGCGCTCATTTTCTGCTTCATCAAGAAGTGTCTTGATCCACCCGTGGTCATCTCGTATGAAGCGAAGTGACTTTAAATGCTGAAAGAACCCACCAATCATTCCTGGCACTGAGGCAATAGTTTCCAAAACAACTGCACGGTGTCCATAGCGTTCTTGGAAGAGGAAGTCAGCACATCCTGCTGAAAAATGTACGACCATCTTGGCAATCCAGTCTCGAAAATCCTTTGGCGTATGACGGTAGTGTTCCCTGTGAAGAGTAATTGTTGGGCTGACATGCTTAAGATCTTCGAACATTGTCTCATCACTTTCGTACGTTTCTGGCATATAGATTCCAGTATACCCCCAATACGCTCTAGAACAAGACTCCTTTTAATCCTCGATAAACATGCTAAAATACCATGATACAAAACTACCATGTTAGATATTAAATTCATCCGAGAAAATAGCGAGCTCATTGCAAGTGCTGCACAGAAGAAGCGTATGTCCTTTGATGTTAAGGAATTACTTGCAGTAGATACTGACCGCCTTACACTTCTAAAAGTTGTCGAAGATCTGCGCGCCAAGCAAAACGCTGCAAGTGAGGCAATCACAAGAGTAAGTGCGCTCGAACGAGCAGATTTGATAGAGTCCATGCGTACACTGAAGGATGAGTTGAAGAGAAAAGAAGAGGAGCTTGAAGAGGTGATGAAGACCTGGCGAGTTCTCATGCTCCTAGTGCCAAATATCCCAGACATGTCTGTGCCAGATGGTGGAAGTGATGCGGATAATATGGAAGTGAAGAAATGGGGAGACGTCGAGCCTTTGTCGTTTGAACCGCTCGACCATATCGCGCTTATGGAAGGATCTGATATGGTTGACTTCGAGCGAGGTACAAAGACTGCAGGATTCCGTGGATACTTTTTGAAAAATGATGGCGCGATGCTTGAACTCGCCATCTGGCAGTACATCATGCAGAAGTGGCAAGGTATGGGGTTCACGCCGATGCTTGTGCCGTCGCTTGTGAAGCGCGAGGCACTCTTGGGAACTGGGTATCTACCAGGAGGCGAGGATGATCTCTACAAGGACGGGAATGACTACTTGGCTGGTACGGGAGAAGTGGCGACGATGTTTTACCATAGTGATGAAGTATTAGATGTCAAAGAGCTTCCAAAGAAGTACATCGTATGGAGTCCGTGCTTTAGGAAGGAAGCTGGGAGTCACGGCAAGGATGTCAAAGGCTTGGTCCGAGTGCATGAGTTCTACAAGTGTGAGCAAGTGGTCCTCTGTGAAGCGTCACACGAAGTCTCCGTCATGCATCATGAGGAGATAAGAGGCCACGCTGAAGCAATGATGGAAGAACTTGGCATCCCGTATCATACGGTGGTCAACTGTGGCGGAGACTTAGGCCAAGGGCAAGTGAAGAAGTATGACATCGAAGCATGGATGCCTTCTCAGGGGAAGTATCGTGAGACGCATTCTGCGAGTTACTTCCATGATTTCCAGACGCGGAGACTCAATATCCGGTATAAAGATGTTGATGGGAAGGTGCGGTACACCCATTCACTCAACAACACTGCAGCAGCAACACCCCGACTAGTCACAGCAATTATCGAGAACTACCAACAAGCAGATGGTACTATTAAGGTCCCGGAAGTACTTGTTCCGTTTATGGGAGGTAAGACCATACTAGGTCATTCGTTCAGAGTATAAACGTACAATATGAAGATCAAAAGAAAAACACTTCAGGATCTCAAGAAGTGGTTTCTTAGAATCATTATCATAAGCATGGCGGTAGGTGTGTGGTATATCTACTCTTGGACATCACTCTTTACGGTTACCTCCTATGCACTTGTTGGTGTTGATCCAGATAAAGTTCAAGTTCTTACTGATGTGGTTTCCCGTAGTTCACATACCTATACATTTGGGATCATTCCCAATGACAAAGTTTTGAGTTATAAGAAGGCATCGATTACAACGGCCGTCATCAGTCTTATTCCAGAACTTCGTAGTATTGAGATAAAGCCCGTTGGATTCCACACGGTGCGTATTACTATTACTAAATGGAAGCCACTTTTCCGTACAGATGATACCACTGGAGTCACTGACTCTGGTATCTTATTTAATACAAAAGAAGATCTGAGCAGCTACCCACTCCTTCAGATAGCATCATCAACAAAGAAAGTTATCAAGAATGGCACCCTTAGTTTCTTTCAGATTGATGGATTAGATAGTAGTTTCCTTAGGAACTTGAGCGAGTTTGAAAAGAAGGTGACAGCGGTTATTTTTCCGGTATCCACCATAGTAATTGATGGAAATGGAGATATCTCACTTACTGATGAGTTGGGGTTGAGTAAAGTCTTTGTGAACAAAGATGCTGACCTGAAGAAGGCATGGTCAACACTCTTGAGTGCTATCGATACTGACCCCCTTAAGACGAAGCTGTTGAACAATAAAGATAAGCTCAGTTATCTTGATGTTCGTTTTGGAAATAAGATTTTCTACAAGTTCAGTACTACCACGCCATTTCAAAATAGTAGTGTCAATGCTATACTGGTAAGCCATGCAAGCACTACGCCAACATTTGGAGCGACTACTTCGGTTTCGCACTAGTAACCATGTCCATAAGATAGCCATGAATCCCATCCGTGGTTTTTGGCAGATCATCATAGATGAGAAGTTGGCGAAAGGTGAGACTATCACCGTGATAGCTCCGATGGCGGACGTTTCCGATACCGCTTTCCGTGAGATGATTGCTAAGTACTCGAAGATGGGCCAAATTGGTGGAGGACCGGACGTGATGTGGACGGAATTCGTCTCAGCAAATGGGCTATGCAGTCCGGGGCGCGAAGTGCTGAAGCGTGATTTAGAATTCACCCAAGGCGAGCGGCCAATCGTCGCCCAGCTTTTCACGTCATCGCCTGAGAATATGCGTGAAGCTGCGAAGCTCTGTCGCGAACTTGGTTTTGATGGAATAGATATCAATATGGGATGCCCGGATAAAGGGATAGAGAAGCAGGGGGCAGGAGCAGCTCACATGAAGGATTGGCGGACAGCTCAGAAGGTTATCAGAGCAGCTCAAGAAGGTGCGGAGCATCTACCAGTATCCGTGAAGACTCGTCTCGGATGGAACTCTATCGAATACAAAGAATGGCTTCCTAAGATTCTTGAATGCAATATCCCAACACTCACTGTTCACTTACGTACAAGGAAAGAAACGTCGAAGGTTGACGCACACTGGGAGATTATGAGTGATGTCGTGAAGCTTGTGCGTGAGATCACCGGGCCACTTGAAGAAGGTGGGACTATTATTTTAGGTAACGGTGATATCAAGTCTGTCAAAAATGGTAAGGAGAAGGTAAAGCAATGTGGAGCTGATGGTGTGATGGTTGGACGTGGGATATTTGGTACGCCATGGTTCTTCCACGCAGACATCGCAGACCACATGCAGACCACAGAGACTCATCCAGAGACAATTGCAAAAAGATTGAATATTTTAGTTGAGCATACAAAGTTATTTGAAAAGAAGTTGGGAGACATCAAGAACTTCGCAATCATGAAGAAGCATTACAAGGCGTATGTGAATGGATTCGATGGTGCCAAGGAGCTCCGTATGGAACTTATGGAATGTGAGAATTCCACAGAAGTCGAGGCTAAAATTGGCTTATTTTTAAAGGCTCTATAAGCAGAGTAAGTATTGACAAATTAGCTATAACGTGCTAAAATTAAAGTGGTATTCTCGATAGTATCTATGGTCCTCATGTGAGGAACAGAATTGTACTTTCTAGCTGATCGAGCAGCAAACTTGGAGAAACTATGACATCTGTCGTATCATTTATGCCTGGTGAGTTCATCGGAATTATGTGTCTGTTGGCAATACTTATTGTCGCATGCATCCTGCTCCTTGTGAGACGAGACGAGCTCACGAAACAGCTTGGCAGTGCAAAAAAATTCATCGCGATGCAGGATGTGCAGTGCAAGTCCCTGCAAGCGGCGGTTGACGAAGAAAAGCGTCGCTCTCGGCCGGCCTGGTACCGACTCTTTGGCACCGAGTACGAGGACTATGCTGTTCGTCTTATGCGTACGCCGAGTGGACGATTAATGGCACCGGTGAATGCGTCTGAGCGCATTATCACGCGGATAACTACTATCTCTCGTGATGAGGTTGACGCATATATGATGAGATCCGCCAAGCAAGCTATGGCAGGAGCTCCGAGCTATCAACCAATTCACACTCCCGGACCTGACGGCGAGAAGCGTATACTGCTGTTAAGGGAAGTCTTTACTCTCCCCCTTCTGGAGGATGTGTCATTCGCAGAGACGCAGTTCATCGAAACCTGACCCTTCCGGTCTAGCCAAAAAGCCTGAGCATTGCACTTGTTGCACGCTCGGGCTTTTTTTATTGGTTTTTTGCTTCGTGATATAATGTAACGATGTCAGAACACCACCTCGCTCTCTACCGAAAATATCGCCCACAGACTTTCAGTGATGTAGTTGGCCAGGAACAGTTGGTAACACTTTTAGAAAATTCTATCAAACAGAAAAAGATTTCTCATGCATATCTCTTCTGTGGGGGAAGAGGGACAGGGAAGACGACCGTTGCGAGAATTTTTGCTCACGACATCGGATGCAACCCAGAAGACATCATCGAGATAGATGCGGCGTCGAATCGTGGGATAGACGAGATACGAGAGCTACGAGATGCGGTACGTACCGCGCCATTTTCTAGCGAGTACAAGGTCTACATCGTGGATGAAGCGCATATGCTCACTAAAGAAGCGGCGAACGCACTCTTAAAGACACTCGAAGAACCACCATCACACGTCATTTTCATATTAGCGACAACTGATCCAGAAAAGTTGCCAGCGACGATTGTGTCGAGGTGTCAGAAAATAGTTTTCCATCAGCCTGACTTGAAAACACTTGCTGATCGTCTTATCTATGTAGCACAAGAAGAAGGGAAAAAACTTAACGAAGACGCTGCGTTGTTGATTGCAGAGCATGGGAGAGGGTCCTATAGAGATGCGCTGGGCGCATTAGAGCAGCTGCTTGTGGTCTCTGATAAAGAAATCAAACGAGAGGTCGTGCTCTTTACGTTTGGGTTCCCAGAAAAAGAATTATTATTTTCTTTACTTGAAAGTCTCGTCCTAAAAAATACAAAAGAGATAGCTGATAGTATTAACAAGCTAAAGCGCAATAACCATTCTGGAGGAGTGGCCGCCATTCGCGCCTACGATGAGTTTATAGAACTTATTCGCAATGGTCTTCTTCTACGTGTTGGCGAAATGAAATCAGACGATGAACGCCTCATCAAGATAGCTAATGAACATGCGATGGTAATCGGTTCAAAACTTATTCTCACACTTCTTGAGAAGCGACACGTACTACAAGTGTCAGAATCTCATGCGTGGACAGCCTTTTTGGCGATACTTCTTGATGCTGTTCCGTAGTATTCTACTACGGGATAAGATACAACCCGCCGAACGCGGCTCCTAGCCAAGCCAAAGTAGAGACAGTTCCGCTCACAAAAAGTGGAATCCTTTCTTGTAGACTAAGAGAAAGAAAGGTTCTAGTTTCCGCTACTTTCTGAAGTTTCCCAACTGCAAAACCATTAATGATAAGGATAATGATGAATGTCATCTTCACATAAAATTGTTGTCGTGAGAGAAGGAATTCGCGGAGAGGCCAGAACAGAAAGAGACCAGTGAGAATCATCAGACCTAATCCAATCCAGACTCGACGATGATACTTTTTGACGATGAGAGCATCAAGCACCCTTGTCTTCCCTCGTATCCAGTTGAAACCCATATGGTCTGCAACCACAACATTCCAAGCTATGAAGGAAAGTACAAGGAGATGGATTGGAAGGATTATCCCGCTCATTGTATGTTATTGGGTGAGGACACCTATCTGGTAGCGGGCGAGAATACTCATTTGCTTCGGGGCGCCATGATGTCTATTCATGAATGCTGTCGTACCGTCTGTGCCACAGAGAGAAAGAATAGCACCTTTCCCTCCTGGATGAAGGTTCACCCACATAGTAAGGTCATAGACGGATCCAGAGATGATCGAGTAACAACTGGTTGCATCCTTATGAGGTGCAATGTCAGCCATGGAATATTTTGGGGTTGTTGTACTAGTCAAACCTGTTGTAGTATCAGTGGTCACTTGACCATGTGCGGTGTCTGTCACATAGGTTGTAGGAGCATATTTCTCAAAGTTAATAAAATACCATCCGCCAGCGAGTGCGAGAATAAGCGCTATTACACCAAGAATAGTTTTTGCTTTCATAATAAAAAAGTATGTATATGAGATAAGTGTATCATAGGCTATTACTGAGGTTAAACCCGATTTATTTCACATTTTTCCAGAAAAGATTTCGCCATGCAAGTGTAATAGCGATACCGGCAACGACATACGGGATAGCGACACCAAATAATGCGATGATACCACCCATGAGTATCGGCACAGTGCCTTGAGCGAGAGCCGAGAGTGAGCCGTTGATACCGAGCGCGGTACCTTGCTTCTCTGGGGAGACACTCTTACTGATGAGCGCTCCCATATTAGCCATTGATAATCCTTGTGGGATGGCGATGAAAGGTACGAGGATATATTGATAGAGAATGTTAGGCATGAATGGAACCGCGACTATCGCCACTCCCACGCACAGGAGGCTCACGAAGAGTATCTGACGTTCATTGTAGAGCTTGGTGACGATACGAAGGATGAATCCTTGTGTGATGACAATCCAGATGCCGATGACACCGAAGTAGGTGCCTAATGATGCAGCACTTAGTCCGTACCTTTGTACGAGGTAGATGCCAGTGGTTGAAGTGAAGAATGCGAACCCAATCAT
>JAYVXX010000121.1:0-4304 GCA_043784805.1 Minisyncoccota bacterium
GGGCTGTGGAATTTACATATTCAAATGAGTTGAGGAGTAGTGGAATATGCAGGAGAGACAGGGTTGTGTGCGGTTTTTTAATGTGGGGCAGGTCTAATGCCCCCAATATCCAGAAAGTTTTGTGAAACCTCTCATTGGTAGGTTTGCAGTTGGCGGTGAATAACGTCGCTAACCCTTGCGCTCTCGATACTGTAGCGCTTCTAAAATATGAGACTCGTTAATATGCTCGGCCTCGTCGAGGTCGGCAATTGTTCGTGCAACTTTTATGACTCTATGAAACGCGCGCGGCGAAAGGTTGAGGCGAGTCCCAGCTTTTTCAAGCGTTGCTCGCGAGGCAATTGAAAGGGGCACTAATTCTTCGAGCTCGCGCGGCGAGAGCTCAGAGTTTGTTTTACCTTCACGGCCAAATCTTTTTGCACGAGCAATTGCGATGACTCTGTCTTCAAGTGGTTGACGAAGCGCTTCAATCATCCGCCTATCAAACTCGGGAAACTCATCTAAGGTGATAAGTGTACAAAACAACTTACCTACTTTGACTGTTATGGATTGAATGAGCTAATAGAAGGATTTCTTTGTCAGCAGAATTAATCACCCTCTCATCTGCCATTTCACAAAAAGCAGAATCAAAACAGTCCTCGCCCGTACACGGCTCAGGCTCATCTTTTGTATCTCCTATATATAGAAAAATATATGATTTGCTTGGATACGGCAGCCCCGTTGCTTTGCTTACTCTTCCAACAGTATTTATTACTTTAATAAATCCAAAAAAAATCGAATCGAAATGTTCAATCCCTGTTTCTTCAAAAATCTCTCGCCTGAGTGCTTCCGCTATACTTTCCCCTGCTTCTATATGGCCTCCAGGAATTTCCCAACCTCTTTTTGTCTTTGTGAGACAAACACTCTTATCTTTAAAAATTATCCCTTTAACGGAGGTTGTGTGCACATCTATTGGCTCACGGGACTCAATATGAAAAGACCAGGATGCGTGATCGCCCCATTTACCCTGTAAAATTCCTGAGGATGTTTCTTGATTCATATTGTCAATATATGCAACTCTAGCGATTCTACAATACTTTACATTTTAAGCATCCATTTTATTCTACGTATAGAAGTTAGGCCAAATGGAGATAAAAAATGCGAAACGTAAAACTTCTGTCTGTGATTGGAGATTGTGATCTCGACCTGCTTCCCTCTTTCCTTGAGCACTTCTTGTCTAAGGACATACGTGCTGAAAACTTTCTTGTCACTTACCATAGCGCTGTTCAGTGTCATCTTGAGCCGGGTCTAGACATCTTCTACCGATTCGGGATTGAACCTAAGGTGGTATGGACGGGCCCTTGGGTTCATCCAACTGAACTGCAAGACTCCAAACTTTTCTACCTCAGCCTAATGCGTAAAAGACACAGCGAAGAAGAAGATTGGTTGGTGTATGCAGATACTGACGAGCATCATCAATATTCTCTTCCGTTGGAATCAATGATTGATGAGTGCGAGAAGGAAGGTTTCGACTATGTCTCTGGAATATGGATTGATCGTCTCTCAAGAGACGGCACGCTAGCGGCTGTAGATTCATCTACTCCGCTTGAAACACAATATCCGATCGGTACGGTAATATCCAAGGAAATCTTCCAGAAGAGGAGGAAATCCATCACCAAAATGATGCTTGCTCGTCGAAACGTTATTCCACAAAATGCTGGTTTCCACCAACCTAAGGACAACCACTGGAAATGCCACCCGCAGAAAATGTTTGTTCACCATTTTAAGTGGACAGATAAAGTGCTTTTCAAAATGCAACAACGCGCTAAAGGATGGTACGCATCCGACGGACAGATGGAGGCAGTGCTCTTTCTCGACTATTGCCAAAAAAACTCCTATCGCGTTCCGATCCATGAGCTTGCTTGGTCTTATGACTTTGAAGGTCCATTGAATCCGACCAATCTACTCAATACTGCTGTGATGAGCCAAGCTCGTTTAAATCAGGCGGTATTTGAACAGATTTCCTGGATAAACTCTTTCAAGCGCGAAGCCTCGGTGGACGTGAGTGAGAGAGCGATTCCCTGGTACACTTTCCCTTGTATTCGTCACCTGGCCTCAGTTGAAAGACGATTGACGGGACTTACGTTGTTTGAGTACGGTGGTGGACAATCCACCCTGTACTTTGCGAAACATTGCAAGGAGGTAGTAACTGTAGAACATTCAAAGGAATGGCACTCCGCTTTGATTAAAGTGGTTCCGGCCAACGTTGATCTCCGGCATATTGGACTTACTGTTGACGGAGAATACGCTAAAAGCATCGCTGGATTAGGAAAAAAGTTCGACATCATCTGTATTGATGGTCGGGACCGGGTCAATTGCCTAAAAAGAGCTTTGCCTCACCTAAACGAAGGTGGAGTAATCATTTTCGACGATGCGGACAGAGAAGAGTACAGGTCTGGTCTTGATTGGGCTTTAACTGAGGGATTTACTCGAAAGTACTTTAAAGGATTGTCCCCAGGAGACCTAAATCGCAATTCCATAACAGCAGTCCTCTATTAGGACTCGAATGTGCTTAGCTTCTGAAACTATGTCCCGCTTGTCGGGGCATTTACTTTGAATAAAAAAAGACCGCTGGTGTACCAGAGGGTCTGAGATAATTCTTATCGTTCTTGGAAAACAATTCCTGCTTCATGCTCTACTGCTTCAGGACTGTCTGAGCCATGCACCACGTTACTTTTAAAGTCGTGGCGTATGGTGCCAGGGTCAGCTTTTGTAGGGTCGGTTGAGCCATTAAGCTGCCGAACGATCTTAATTGCGTCTTCCCCTTCCAACAAAAGGGCTAAGCTCGGTCCTGACGTCATAGAGGTGACGAGGGTCTCGAAGAAGAACTTGCCCGTATGTTCTTTGTAAAATGCACATGTGGCTCCGTCCTCCATGATTTGTAGACGTTCCTGGACGATTCTTAAGCCAGCGTCCAGGTATCGCTGCTTGACCTCTTGAGTAATACCCATACCTACGCCGTGAGGTTTAATGAGAGCAAGGGTTCGTTCAACCACTTCCAATCCTCCATAAGACGATCTCTTTTAGCAGTATAACAATTAAAAAACTCTCCTGTCAACATATGTTTTGTAAACCACACATCACCCTGTTTATTCTACAAAAACTATCTGAGTATTTTTGTATTCATCCTTTTAGGATGGTGAGTTTACAAAAACGAGTAAAAGGCCTTACAGACTAATACATTCTGATTTTTATATTAAAAACTAGCAAGCTGCTTATTGATTTACACTATTAGAGGTGTATATTGTCATGAACAAAATCATGAATGTAAGCGATGAAAGAATAAGTAACTGGGCCAAACCAATAAGTGACACTGAAGAAGAAAAATGTCTGAGCGCTATACGACAGATAGGTGACGTTATACGTGATCGCTTTGGTCATCGAGTAAAAATTATTCACCAAGGGTCTCATGCTAACCGTACAAATGTGCCTGCCGAAAGTGATGTTGATATCGCTGTTATTTATGAAGACTCGTACTTTTCGAATGTTGAGTGGCTTTCTCCAGAACATCAATTACATCACTGGAATAATCTAGTACCAGCAACCTACCCTTTCGAACAATTTAAAAAAGATGTTCACAAAGCTTTGTCCGAAAGATTTGGTATACATAATGTTGAACGAAAGAATAAATGCATCCGAGTGACAGGCAATACTACTCGTATAAATGCTGATGTAGTGCCAGCTTTCCCGTCTCATAGCTACAGTGCGCCAGATATGATTTCATATAGTGGAATAGGATTTGTTACTGATGAACAAAAGTTAACGCACAGCTTTCCAGTGCAGCATTACAATAGTGGAGTTCGCAAGAACGAAGCTACTAGCACGGCTTTTAAAGCTGTTGTTCGAGTGCTTAAAAATGTTCGTAACGAAATGATGGAAAAGGGTATTATCGAGAAAAACAGTATGCCATCTTTTTTCTTGGAATGCGGCAACTCCCTGTTTTATGAATGCGACATATCGTGATGATGCACGGGAGGTGGCATCTTCTGTATGGAATGATATGAGGGCTATAGCAGCGCAGGATTATAAAGAAGTTAGCGAACTAAAGTGGCTTCTATGAGAAGTCCACCGTACCCCAGTTCAAGCAGAACTATTTATGCAAAGAGCATGGAACTATCTTGAACCATAATATGCATCCACTAAGCACAGATTAAAAAAGTATCAGTACTTCAATAGACCTGCCCCACATTAAAAAACCGCACACAACCCTGTCTCTCCTGCATATTCCACTACTCCTCAACTCATTTGAATATGTAAATTCCACAGCC
>JAYVXX010000122.1:0-4279 GCA_043784805.1 Minisyncoccota bacterium
CGTGGAAGCAGTTGCAGGGCGCGTTCGCGCGGGTGGCGAGTGCCATGGATCGAGGCGCGGGGGCGCTCGATGACCCCCGGAGTGCCGCCGGCTGACTATAGTTTCTTTTTTTAATATTGAGGAACGCAAACGTTTTTAATAAATTAATGCAGCAGGATTTAAAGCCCAGCTGTAACCATTTCAAATATGTCAGTTATCAAACATGGCGACCAGCGTGTCGCAGTATTTATCGATACTCAGAACCTGTACCACAGCGCGAGGAATCTCTACAATACAAAAGTAAACTTCGGAGCAATCATGGAGACTGTCGTCGGAAAGCGTAAGCTCATCCGCGCTTTAGCTTACGTCATCACGACAGAAGCAGGGGACGAGACTCAGTTCTTCGAAGCACTCACCAAGATTGGGATCGAAACCAAGACCAAAGACCTCCAAATCTTCTACGGGGGAGCAAAGAAAGCCGACTGGGACGTCGGCATGGCAGTCGACGCCATACGTCTCGCCCCAAAAGTAGACACTATTGTCTTAGCAACAGGGGACGGGGACTTCGTTCCACTTGTAAACTTCTTAAAGGAACACTTCGGTGTCCAGGTCGAAGTCATCTCGTTCGGACGTTCATCATCGTCTAAGCTTCGCGAAGCATGCGAGGACTTCATCGATATGTGCGACACCCCTGAAAAATATCTCATGGGATACCGTGCAGCACGCCCAGCTTCCAAAAAGACAAAGCCTCACGCAAAGAAAGTAGGAGGAAGCAGACCTTCTAATCGCACAGAGTTCTCTGATGAGGACTTAGGAATATTTAGCGGAGAAGACGAACAGCCTGTAGACCGTAGCAAGTAGACTTTAGCCTAGAATGCAAAAGCGACCACGATGTGGTCGCTTTTGCATTCGTATCCAGAGTTATGAGCTACAGGCCAATGGCTAAAGGCTAAAGGCTGTATTATACTATTCTCATATGCCTACTCCAAAAGTAGATACCTTTGAATCAGATATCGCAGAGGAAATAAAGAGGAAAGATGCAGCCTATGGAGAGGTGGCCTCGGAACTTGTGCCGCCTCCAGTAACGACAGCAGAAGTAAGTAAGCCGATAAAGCCTGCACCTGTCTTTCTCATAGTTCTCATCGCCTTCTTCTCTTCTGGTGTGATTGGCCTCATCTGCCTCGCATACTACTATTTCACTGACTCACTGCTTCCTCCTTCCCAAAAATCCCTCGATGTGAATCAGCATCAAGTACCTAAAGTTGCAGCGCCCTTAGCTACTCTGTCTAAAACGCTTAATGCCCAGATAGGAACTTACGTTACTGGAGTCGAGAAAAGAGACGTGGGATACATCATATCTATCAATTCGTATTCTCCAGTCTTCGCCTACATGGTGAAGAATGAAGACTCATACATGAACGAACTGGCCACAACCTTATACCCTCAGGTAGTAGGGACTGTTGCGACATCAACTCCAGTTACTCCAAGGGCTTCCTCAATAGTGGCAGTAGCCTCAACCACTCCTCCAATACTTGTTTCGACAACAACAGAAAAAACTGCGACGACTACCAGTGGAACTTCAACTAAACCTTCATCAAAAAAAACCAAAACAAAGTCTGTACCTCAGAAACCGACGACCGGAACATCCACTCCAAACACTTCAACCACAACAGAAGAAGTCCTTCTTGGCGAAAAACCTGCCCCTGTAACCACTTCTGCTTTTACTGACGTGACTATTTCTAATCAAAACATGAGAGTCTGGAAGATGGGAGACCAGACGGTGGTCTATGCATTCATCACCACTGAGAAGATAGCCATAGCGACTTCGACCGACGCTATCCTCGCAATCAAGAATGTTATAATCCACTAATGAGCGTCGCCTCCATCAACAGTGCACATATCGTGGGACTAGAAGCACAGAGAGTTACTGTTGAGGTTGACGTTTCCCATGGCCTGTACTCGTTCTCAATCGTCGGATTACCTGATAAGGCAATTGATGAGAGCAAAGACAGAGTAACTGCTGCACTTAAAAATACCGGCCTTCAAAATCCAAAAACAGAAAATCACAAGGTAACTGTCTCTCTGACCCCAGCACATATCAAAAAAGAGGGATCTCACTTTGATCTTCCTATTGCTCTCTCATACCTCTGTGCTTCCCAACAACTTAAACTTCCACAGGATATCGGCTGGTTCGTGGGGGAACTTTCACTCACAGGGGACATTCTTCCGATGACCGGAGTGCTTTCTATTGCTGAATTGGCTAAGAGCGCTGGAGCTTTAGCGCTCTATGTACCTGAGGCTAATAAAGATGAAGCTGCTCTTGTTCCGGACCTTTTGGTGTATGGATGCAGCACCCTCGCTGAAGTAGTCCTCCATCTTGGTGGCAATATCGAAAACAATCATACGATTGTGAGTATCGCTCCCACTCCAAAAACTCAATTTATATATAAAAAACCAAATTCATTTCTTGACTTTAAAGATGTACGGGGACAAGAAACTGCCAAGCGAGCTCTTGAGATAGCCGCCGCCGGTGGACACAACATTGCGCTGTACGGTCCACCTGGAACAGGGAAGACGATGCTCGCGAGAGCATTCACTGGGATACTTCCACCGCTCTCAGAAGAAGAATCTCTCATGGTCACCCGCATTCACTCTGTCGCAAACGTTCGGACCTCTATCATCACACACCCACCACTTCGGAGTCCTCATCACACATCTTCTTATGTATCACTTGTTGGAGGGGGAGCATCTCCAAAACCAGGGGAGGTGACCCTCGCGCACGGTGGTGTACTATTCTTGGATGAGTTTCCAGAGTTTGATAAGCGCGTTATCGAATCCCTGCGTGAGCCACTTGAAGAAGGTCACATCACCGTATCGCGTGCCAAAGGCACGTTCACATTTCCAGCATCCTGCACCTTGATAGCCTCCATGAACCCTTGCCCCTGCGGCTATCTTGGCAGCAAACAGAAGAAGTGTGTCTGTAAAGCCTCTGACATCGACAGATATGCACGCAAACTCTCAGGTCCGATCATGGACCGTATAGACATGTGGGTACCAGTATCCCATATTGACTATGATATGCTCGCAGAGAAAAGCAAAGGAGAAGGAAGTGAGAAAATCCAAGAAAGAGTCATAGAAGCGCGTGACTTTGCCAAGAATCGATTCGAATCCGCTGGAGATAGTCATATCAAGAAGAACAAAGATATGCGTTCAAAGGATATTGATAAGCATATCGAATTAAGTGAAGCCACGCGCTCCCTTATGAAAAAACTTGCGACCTCCTATGCACTTTCGCCACGTGCGTATCATCGCGTGCTCAGATTGGCTAGAACTATTGCTGACTTGCGGCAAGCTCCGTCGGTACAAGATAGTGATATCTTAGAAGCATTTCAATACAGACCGAAGTTATACCAAGATAGACTTTAGATTTTAGAGATTAGATTTTAGATGATGTGAAATACAAGAAAAAGCACGCCTCCGGCGTGCTTTTTCTCTAAAATCTAACATCTAATCTCTAACATCTGTCTCTAGAAAGGATTTTTTGCGCCACGAACTTCAAAGTGTAGATGCGGTCCCGTGGATCTTCCTGTATTTCCAAGTTCTCCAATTTGCTGACCTTGGGATACCGTCTGACCAGGATTAACATAGACTGCTCGCAAATGCGCATATACGGTTTGGATACCTCCTTCATGAGAGATAACTATCATGTCTCCATATCCTCCATTGTACCCTCCCGCCTTAGCAACTATCACTTGACCAGCACCAGAGGCGAGCACTGGCGTGCCTGGGGCAGCACCCAAGTCTATACCATTATGACCATGTATGCCTTGTGTCTTTCGCCCTCCAATAATTGGACGAATAAGCTCGCCAAGAGGAGCTATATTGGCATATCGATTAAGCACGGTTGTCCTCACTATCTTAGTACTCTTTGTTATCTTTGTAGGTTGGATGATAACGATTTCACCTTCTGGTACCAGAAGCGTATCCCCTAAGGTGAGCTGCGAATCGACCATAAGGCCGTTATACTTCGCAATGTCATCTGGGTCAGCTTTGTATTTCTTGGCAATTGTCATGACAGTATCACCTTTCTTAACCGTATGCTTGATGCCTGTCATAGGAAGAATGATAAGTGTGTCTCCTTTTGAAATAGTTCTTGATTTCAAGTCATTCGCCCACACAATCGTATTAACTGATACGTTAAAAAGCTTAGCCACATCCTGTATCGTATCCCCTTTCTTGACCTCATACACACTCACCGTATCTGTTGTAGGGAAGTCAATATCTTCAGTCGATACCCGAA
>JAYVXX010000123.1:0-4268 GCA_043784805.1 Minisyncoccota bacterium
CCGCTTGTTTTTGTATTATTAACTAATCCCCTCAGTGTTTCAGAAGACTGTCATGATAGATGGACACGAGGGGACTTCTAACTTAATTTATGACACCACTTTATATCATTATTGGAATCGCAGTTGTTTTGGTTGTGATCGTCGTCTCGATGTACAACGGCTTAGTTACACTTGCTCAACGAGTCAAGGAAGCATGGGCTGACATCGACGTGCAATTGAAGCGTCGCTATGATCTTATCCCGAATCTTGTGAACACGGTTAAAGGCTCTTCGAACTTCGAGACCTCAACTCTTGAGAAAGTCGTTGAAGCAAGAGCAAAGGCAATGGGAGCTGGAACTCCAGCTGAGCATGCAGAAGCTGAGAATATGCTCTCTGGAGCTCTTAAGAGTATGTTTGCACTTTCTGAGAATTATCCAGACCTGAAGTCAAATCAGAACTACCTTTCTCTTCAGAGTGAACTCTCTGACACAGAGAATAAGATTCAAGCAGCTCGAAGATTCTACAACTCGAACGTCATGGACTACAACACCAAGATAAAGAAAGTGCCGACAAATATCATTGCCAACATGTTCTCATTCACAGAAAAGGAATTCTTCGAGCTTGGTGAGGCTGACGCTGCTGCCAAGAATCCAGTGCAAGTTAGCTTTTAGCCACTAGGGATTAGCCAATAGGTCACATACAAACGAAATACTTAAGATAGAAAGATGCAATCGTATAAAGATCTTATTGTTTGGCAGAAAAGTATTACATTAGTAACTGAGCTATATCAGCTAACAGACAAGTTTCCGAAGACTGAGATTTTTGGTTTAACAAATCAGATTAGGCGTGCGGCCGTTTCAGTTCCAGCTAACATTGCAGAAGGATATGCTCGTAAACATAAGGCAGAATATATCCAGTTTTTGAGAATTGCTTTTGGGTCAGGTGCTGAGCTAGAGACTCACCTTCTTATTGCTAAAAATCTTAACTTTATAAAGGACCCTACTGGACTGAAAGTGAATGAGCTTCTTGATGAAGTAATGCGTATGTTAAATAAATTGATTTCAACCCTAGTGGCTAAACCCTAGTGGCTACCAACTATCTTATGACACTCTACACACAACAATCTTCCAATATCAGAACGACATGGTTCATGATGACGATATTCCTTGTCCTTGTCATTGGTATTGGTTTCGCCTTGTCATTTCTCTACAGCAATCCGAGCCTGCTCTACATCGCGTTTGGCGTCAGTCTTCTTATGAACATTAGTGCATACTGGTTTTCGGACTCAATCGTACTTTCAATGGCAAATGCTGAACCCATACAATCAAAAGATGACTATCCAGATCTTTGGAATACTCTTGAGAACCTGTCTATCACCGCAGGACTTCCGATGCCGAAACTCTATGTCATCAACGACCCAGCACCCAACGCGTTTGCAACTGGACGGGACAAGAATCATGCAGTTATAGCCGTGACAACAGGTCTTCTTCCTCTTCTTAGTAAGTCAGAACTAGAAGGTGTGCTTGCTCATGAGCTTTCTCATATCGGAAATAGGGACATGCTCCTTCAGACAGCAATTGTCGTATTCGCTGGAGTGTTGTCACTCATTGCAGATTTGGCGTTCCGAGTATCCTTCTTTGGTGGGAGAGATGACGAGAAGAAGAATCCTATTTTCTTAATCGTAAGCATTGTCGCTATCATCCTTGCTCCAATTGCAGCTCTTATCATCCGCCTTGCCATCTCACGCGAACGTGAGTTCTTGGCTGATTCAACCGGAGCCTTGATCACAAGGTATCCAGAAGGGTTGGCTTCAGCTCTCACGAAGATTGGCAACTTCCACCAGCCTATGAAAGTACAGAACAATGCTATCGCCCATCTTTTTATTTCAGATCCGACGGGGGTAAATGATGAGAGTGAACGTCGCGAAGGGGACAAGGTATCCTTTTTCCAGAAGATGTTCATGACGCATCCACCACTCCAAGAACGTATTGACAGATTACTTATCAAATAGAAGGGACTCGTTGTATCCTTTCTAATCTGCTATTATTACTCTATGAAAAACAAAATACTTATTGGCGTCATCATTATTGCCGGATTAATTGGTCTGTGGGCGTTTTCGTCGTATAACAGCCTGGTGAAGGCTAATCTCGTAGTTGATACCCAATGGGCGCAGGTTGAAACTCAGTACCAGCGTCGCTTTGATCTTATTCCTAATCTTGTGGCATCAGTACAGGGAATCTTTAGCCAAGAGAAAGCTATTTTTACGGCGATAGCAAATGCTCGTCAAGGTTACGCTGGGGCAAAGACTGTGAATGAGAAAGCTGTGGCAGCAGGGAATCTAGAAGGCGCTCTGGGACGCCTCCTTGTCATCACGGAGAATTACCCACAACTTACTTCTAACGCTACTGTTCAGAATCTTATGACCCAACTGGAAGGAACAGAGAATAGAGTTTCAACCGAACGAAACCGCTACAATGAAGATGTTGGAGTATTTAATACCGAGATAGCTACCTTTCCGACGAATATAGTAGCTTCGTTCTTCGGCTTTTCAAAGCGCAAATTCTTTAAGGCTGATCAAGCTGCAGCAGTAGCTCCAACGGTTAAGTTCAATCAATAACTCTTCATGCCTAAGATAGCACTTTTTCTTGCTGTCTTCTCACTCTCCTTTGCCTCAGTGAGTGCCTTTACCGTTCCTGATGCACCAGAGGGGTATGTGAATGATTATGCCAATATGTTATCAGGAGATACTAAGAAAAGTTTGGAACAGCAATTGACAGGTTTTACAGCAAGTACAAGTAATGAGATAGCTGTGGTAACGGTTCCTGATTTGGGGGGAGATACGGTTGAGCACTATGCGACGAAGCTTTTTGAAAGTTGGAAGATAGGAAAGGACAAACATGATAATGGAGTCCTCCTTCTTATTTCCAAAAGTGACCACAAGTTGCGCATTGAAGTCGGGTATGGGTTAGAGGGAGCTCTCCCGGATATTCTTGCAAAAGATATCATCAATAACCAAATTACTCCATCATTTAAGAATGAACAGTATAACCTTGGGATTCTAAAAGGTGTCCTGGCTATTGAGCAAGCTACACAGAATGAATATGTGATATCGTCTCCTTCGACTCCATCATCTCATACGAGTGTCGAAGTTCCCTCCTTCTTTACTATTTTTATTATCATTATTGTTGCTTTTCAATTTCTTTCAGCCATCTTTGCTCGGAGTAAATCATGGTGGGCAGGGGGTGTCGTGGGAGGTTTCTTAGGTGGAGCCTTCACGTTCTTCCACATATTTGGTGCAACGCTTCTGGTTGGAGGTTCTGTGACAGTCATCCTTATAATTATTGGACTAGTCTTTGACTATATTGTTTCCAATACGTACACCAGCTCTATTTCAAGTGGTGGTGGTATACCATGGTGGATTGGCGGAAGAGGATTTGGTGGTGGAGGAAGTGGAAGTTCATTCGGTGGATTTGGTGGTGGCTCTTCAGGTGGGGGAGGAGCTTCTGGAAGTTGGTGATATACTTATGCGTATGTTAAATGAAGTAACTAATAAGCAATCAAAACTCGTATGTTAGCTCTCACTATCGGACTCATTGTGACTGCTATCGCTACTATCATCATATATGCAGCCTATATGATTATTTTTGCCTTCCACCTATGGATGCTTGTGGACGCTGCCAAGCAGGATAGGTTTTGGTGGGTACTTATTATCATTGCTATTCCAGTTGTTGGAAGTACTGTGTATTATTTCACTGAGAAGAAGCACGAGTATGCAAAGGTGACCTCTCACCATATTCACGAATCAGAGACCGAAAGCCAGCATGAGGTGTCACATATGCATCATGAGCATCACAGGAAAGAAGATAGTATAGAAGTCGCTGTGACGGAAAAGAAACCGCGAAAGAAAGTCGAAAAAGGAGAGAAGGTTGAAAAAGAAGAAAAAGTGGAAGATGTTGTGAAAGAAGAAACTGAAGCCAAAGAAGCCATACCTGAAACAGTTTAAAAAGTCACCAAAAGCTCTGCACACCTTGTCAGATAAGTGTATGCTATAATGAAAAAGAAACACACGTAGAGTGTTTCTTTTTCTTTCTAAGAAAGGAATAAAATAAATATGGAGGCGTCGCATAGTGGTCTAGTGCACTACCTTGGAAAGGTAGCAACGGGGTAACCTGTTCGAGAGTTCAAATCTCTCCGCCTCCGCCTCGCTTCACTCCGCAACCCCAAAAAGAAAAAATGTTCCTTGCTCTTTTTATTTCGCGGGGGTGGATTTTTTCTAAAATGGAAAGGAC
>JAYVXX010000124.1:0-13271 GCA_043784805.1 Minisyncoccota bacterium
GTTCTTTCATAGATTTGTTTGTTTTGTTAGTTTTCTGGCTTTTAAAGTGTAGCAGAAATTTCTAAGAAGGTTCTCTCATGGATGGGGTTCAGTTCAGACCTTTCTTCTCCCTACCAATAAATCTAAGTGTAACTATGCCTTCATCTACATAATAACTGCCACCTGTACCGTACTTGGTGAATACTACCGTGTAATTATCTCTTAGAGGAAACGGTAGAATCTTTTTAGCCTCTTCAAGTTTTGACAGATAACTAATCCAGGCCTCATTGAGGACATCTTCATATTCTTTATAATCTTCAACATGAAATTGAGTACTAGTAGCAGCTAGTACTTCTACCTCACCACTTGTTTCATCCAAACCATCCGGAAGTAAGACTTTATATCTATTAGTTCTGTACCACTCAATTTTACCAAGCGTATACTTTACTCGTTCAATTTCAAGATCAATACTATATTTTATTTCAAGTGAAATCATAATAGCCAAAGTATACCAATTTTTGGAAAGAAATATTCTAGAAGTGCATTACCCACCTCGCCTCCCCTCTATCCCTGCTATACTTCCCTTATGGAAAAGAAACGAACCCTCGTCGCTCTTGGTGTAACCCTCTCCGGCCTTTTCGTCGTATTCGCCTTAGTTGTTGTCCGTAATAAGCATTCCACTGGTTCATCACTTCTGTCTATGTGTCCAAAGGATGTCATGGTATGCCCAGACGGTACAACTGTTCCCAGGAGTGGGCCAAACTGTGAGTTTGGTGTCTGCTCGCAAGCTTCATTAGCAGGCACAACAAGCGAGGCTTCTACTATAAGCACCTCTTCAGTCTATGAGACCAATCCTGTCGTACCTGAACAAATAGGCACTGTTGCTGTGCCCGGTACAGAAGAATCTTCCCCTGGCCTCTTCTCTCGAATTGGCAGAAGCATTGGGAATGTCGTTGGGAATACTGCTGCTGCAATCCAAACTTCTATATCTTCTGGTCTTTCTGGTACCAAAACCAATCCTACTGCATACCCAGAAAATAATGGCCCAGAGCCTAAGAAGAACCAGCAAATGGTCTACCCGGAAAATAATTCTCCTCCCCCACCTCCACCTCCTGTATTTGAACAAAATAAATATTCAGTAAAAAATGGCAACATCATCGACAATACAAACAACAACGTCGTGTACACACTCCCGGCAAGTGTTTCGGGGACCATTGGCGCGACCGACTCGACCTGGGATAGTCATACGGTGAACGTCGTTGCGGTTGGAGATGTTGCTCCTATTTTAAACGCCATTCCAGTTACAGGGCTTCCAGGCAAATATTACTTAAGTGAAAACTCTTTTGGAAGTGGTGGGGAATGCCAATTTTCTAATAAGATATTCATCTTAGATACCAATACAAACGAGGTCACACTCATGTATGAAGAGAATAACAATACTCTCTCAAAGGATGACCCACGAGCATGCTCAAGTGAAATATATCTTCTTGATACGGAAGACAAGAAACTGATCTTGAAGTACCATACCCTAAATACCAATACTCTCTGTGATAGTCAGTGGAGTGAACCAGAGAAGACCTACTACCTTGATGTGACCAACTTAGCCGCTGGTATGAGTAAGTACATAATATCAAAGGCACGTTATGATGCTGCTGAACAAGAGGAGACCATCTGTCGCGAAAAGTTATAACAAAGATTCTCCTACTTAAATTGATAAGATAATTCTCTCGAGCTCCGCCATTAAGTCCTTTTCTCCACGGTGAGCGAGAATCGATGAGCGCAATAATTCTCCTCCAATTGTTTCACATTCAGAAAGTGTGTATTTGGATGCCTTCCCTTCGAGAACTGCTTGCCAGAGGTCTTTCCATTTCCACCAGAGCGCTCCTTGTATCGCTTCCCCGGACTCCTTATCTTTAACATTCATCCAGTTGATCCAGGCCATCTTTTTGTCTCTCGCTGCAAATGAAGTACAGAGTGTGAAAACACTCATATCTTTCTTCTTTTCCTCACGCGCATCAACTATCTTTTTTGAAATTTTGCTTAAGCGGTTGAACCTATGCACGTCTCCAAATGGCTCATCAATGATAAAAATATTCTCTGTCACCTCCATACGTGGCAACAATCGTAATAGCTCATCCTTCCCTCCTTCACTCTCCATCAACTGCACACATGAGATGATGATAGTTTCGCCAAAAAGACTGGATGCTTCGATAAGGCTTTCCAACTCTCCAAGCTCTTCACTATACACATATCTTGAAATGGCACCCAACTTTGAAAACTCGGCAAACGCTTTATATCGAAGTGTTTTATGTGTTCCAACAACAGAATAAATCATACAAAAAATTATACAGCTTATATCACTTGAAGATTCTTCCCAAGAGACTTGGATACCTTAAGTGGGAGTTTTGAGAGAGACCTGTCCACGAGCACCCGCTCAAGAATCTTAACGAGCTCATCTGCTATTTTCACAGCACCATCTTCATCTATTTCAAAGACAAGCTCATCGTGTATTTGAAGAAGGAGAGCTGCTCTATTCTCTAGCTTCTCCTTCTTGATATATGCCGTTGCGTCGATCATTGCAAGCTTCACGATATCCGCGCTCGTCCCTTGGATAGGCGCATTCATGGCCATCCTCTCCCCTTGGGCTCGCAAAAATGGAAGAGGGCTTTTCAAAAGTGGAATATGCGTGCGGCGTCCAAGAAGCGTCGTCGTATAGCCATTCTTCCAAGCGTCCGCTTTCACTTCTTCAAGATACTCCATCAACCGTACAAATGTTGCCTTGTATTGGTCAAAAAATTCCTGTGCCTCCTTCCTCTCAACACCCATCCCTTCTTTAAGCGCAGTGACTCCCATACCGTAGAGAATACCGAAGTTAATTGCCTTAGCTTTTCGCCTCATTTCTGCGGTTACTTCATCATCTTTCACACCGAAAACTCGTGCTGCAGTACCAGTATGTACATCAATTCCTTTTTCAAAAATCTCCACAAGATTTTCATCCCCTGAGAGGATAGCCGCCGCACGAAGATCAATCTGTGCATAGTCGCATGAGAGAAGCACCTTACCTTTACTTGCAATGAACGCCCCACGAACCTTCTGTCCAAGCTCACTCTTCACAGGAAGATTCTGTAGGTTAGGATCTTCACATGCAAATCGTCCCGTACCGGCCCCAGTCTGAATATAGTGAGCATGTATCTTGCCGTCATCTTTGACGAAGACTGGTATCGCATCAATGTATGTAGAGAGTAGTTTAGTGAGTTCTCGATATAGAAGAATCAAAGCAACGACAGGGTGTTCATCCTTAATCTTCTCGAGCTCAGTGACATTCGTACTCTTCTGTCCTGTCTTTGTCTTCCTGATCTTGGAACCTAATCCCAAAACATCATAGAGCACATCTCCAAGCTGTTTAGGGGATCCAATATTGAATTCCTGCCCGACGAGTTCATAGATTTTCTTTTCTAGGACCTTTACTTCAGCATGGAGATCTTCGCTCATCTTCTTTAACTTCTTGATATCAAGTGTGATGCCCGAGTGGTTCATCTCTTTTAAAATTCCCATGATAGGCTTCTCAACTGTCTCGAAGAGTTCAATCATCTTTTCTTTTTTAAGTTCGGCGAGCAGAATATCATGCATCTCCTTCTCGGTCTCCACTCCTGTTACGTTCTGTATATCCGAAAGCGGTGCGTTCGTCATTTCACTATGAAGAAGATGCACCATCACACGCAGCTCTTCAAGAGCGTCGATCGAAACTTCTTCTTTTTGTTCTTCCTTGACCTCCTGCCCTTTCACTTTCAAAAGACGATTTCGAAGAGACCTGAATTCGTAGCGGTCACACATCGCTTGGTATTTATCGACATCGATGATATCTTTCCAGTGCTGTTCTGGCTCCTTGTACTCGCACGGTGCATCACGTCTTATGGTGGCAAGGGTCTTTGAGAAGAGTGCTTCTTCTTCACCATCCTCCAAGAGCTTCACGATTCGCTCTTTGAAGCCGTCATCGAGTAATGTGTTCCTATCCTTCTTCAAGACTTCATACATCTCTTCGATTGTTCCATACTTCTTGATGAGTTCAGTTGCGGTCTTGTCCCCTATTCCTTTGATGCCGATGATGTTGTCTGAAGTATCTCCAGCAAGACCTTTATAGTCTGGGATATGTTTCGGACCAAACCCGAATCGCTCCATCACTGAGTCTTCAGTGAAAAGTGCTGCGTCATTTCCCTTCTTCAACCCATACACAGTCACCAAAGTATCATCAATGAGCTGGAAGGTGTCCATGTCCCCGCTGGCGATGATGATGCGAGTATCTTTGTCTTTCTTTAATTGTTCAGTGAGTGTCCCAAGAAGGTCATCAGCTTCGAAGCCTTCACACGTGTAGACTGGGATTGAAAGCGCCTCACATAATGCGTACGCTTCCTTGATCTGAATAATGAGTGCATCGTCTGCTTTGGTCCTGCCGGCTTTGTACGCGTCGTAACTCAGGTGGCGAAAGGTTGGTTTAGGGAGATCAAAACACGCTGCGATATAATCCGGCTCTATGTCTTCATAGATGCGGAGCACCATGGTGACGAATCCATAGAGCGCTCCCGTTGGCTTCCCATCGCGAGTAGCGAATCCTCCCATAGCATGATATCCACGATGAAGGATAGCGTGAGCGTCGAGGAGGACTATTGTTTTTTTGGTGCTTTTTTTCATTCGGTAAATGTCTGTTTGTGTCTTAGAGTGTAACTTCTACTTCGCGAGTGTCATCATCAATAACTGAAAACATCATCACCATATCCGCATTTTTATGATTCATTTTCGACGGCCATTCAATCACAATCAAAGAATATGGGTCTTTCATATCATCCCCTAGCTTAAGCACCTCCGCTTCGTCTTTGGTCTCAAAGCGGTATGCGTCGATGTGAATCAACTTCTTAAAGAACGGATGGCTCGCTTTGTATTCTTTCTTCAAAATAAACGTTGGGCTATGCACATCATTCTTATCTATACCAAGCACTTGTGCAATCTCCTTGGCAAATGTTGTCTTGCCTGCTCCTAAATCACCTTCCAAAAAAAGTACTTTAGCTTCGTCTGAGAGGATAGAAGCAAGCGTGCCGGCAGTCTTCCTCGCCATATCCGGCAAATCTACTTCTGTGATTGTGAGAGACTCTTTCATAGGTCAATAATACCATATTTAGACAGATGTTAGACGTTAGATTTTAGATGTTAGATAATGCTAAATACAGAAAGAGCCGCCCCCAAGGGGCGGCTCTTTTCTTGATTCTTAATCCTTTATCCTTTATCCTTGCTTCTTCACTCTATCAGCTCACATAAGGCATTAACTTTATGAGTTGAGATTAGTGACGGTGGTTATTATTATCCTTATATGAAGCATAGACACTTCGTGCAAGAATAAAGATAATGAAGAGGATTGCTAGGAGAGCTAGCCATTCAATAAGACTGTTTGGCATAAAACTCTTTGTAGTTCCAGCACCAATGACATGCTTAGCTCCGGTATCAACATTTGTGATGTTAGCAACCGGGAGAATAGAACCGACAACGTATGCTGTTACTTCGTCTTGTGTCCGGGTTCCAGGTACTGTGTACGCTGCGTAGACATTCGTCACGATTGACTTACCGATTGGAGAGTCCTTAAGGACTGTTCCTACTAAGAGGATTGATCCTTCTGTATATGGGTCAATAGTATCTTGATTAAGAGTAAGTGTACGAGACGTCTCGTCGTAGTTGCCAGCACTTGCGCTCATCAATCTGATTTCTTGTGGAAGAGTGACCTTCACAATGACTCCTGAGAGTTTTGTGTCGGCAAGATTCTTGTAAGAAACTTTATAGCGTACTGTTCCTTCACTGACAAGATTTCCTTCAACTTTCTCTATAGAGAGAGTAAGTAGTTTCTGACCTTGATTGATAAGGGTTGCTGAAGACTGGTTCTTAACAGCTACTGTTGTTCCGTCTGAACACGCGATTGTTTTTTTGACGGGAGGCTTAGTGGTAACATGAGTGACGATAACTGGCCTAACGTAAGTAGTGATCTTAGTTTTCGTAACGAAACCTACAATCTCACCTTTCACAAGACCATACTGATTCTGCATCACTGCGCGGCAGTAGTATTGTGTGTGAGGCTTCAAGTTAGCTAATACGTTTGAGAATGGTGCTGTGTCAGCCTGACCGATGTTAGCACTGTTAGTTGTACGTCCAAGGTTGGGAGTCTCACCATATTCGAACCATCCAGTTGATGGTGCGTTATTCGCAATAAGACCGATTCCATTACAACGACCACTTACGTTAGTAATCTGGGTTACAGGACTCGTCACAACGTTGTTGAACTTGACCACCTGTGGCGCGATGTAGATAGGAGTAGTTGTGACATAACATGGCTGGTTAATTGGAACACTGGTTCCATTAGGACAGACCTTGTACTGCGCTGGACAGACTGAGTTGTTTGGTATCACAGATCCATTCCAACATGTTTGGTAGGTTACAACAGGAGGGTTCACAATCTGCTGACAGATACCGTTCACATAGGTTGTATTTGAAGGGCAGTTAGTAACAGTTGTAACTGGTGGAGTAACCGTGTTGATACACTGACCGTTCGTAAGAGTTGTTCCTGTTGGGCAGTTAACATTTGTAACAACAGTTCCAGTAACATTATTCACACACTGACCGTTTGTGAGGACTGTGCCTGATGGACAGTTGATATTAGTAACGACTGTACCTGTAACATTGTTGATACACTGACCGTTCGTAAGAGTTGTTCCTGTTGGGCAGTTTATGTTAGTGACAACGGTTCCAGTGATGTTGTTGACACAAGTAGTGCCGTTTTGAGTTGTCCCAGATGGACAGGTAAAAGTATTAACGACGGTTCCCGATGTATAGCCAGTATTTGAGTAACCTGTGTTTGAATAACCAACATTGCTGTATCCGACATTACTATATCCAGCATTGCTGTATCCATATGATGGAGCCACATAGCCAGAAGAGTAGGTAGGAGAAGTATACGTTGGAGAAACATATGAAGAGCCTGAGTTTCCGTATGTTGGTGTTACATATGAAGACCCAGTGTTACACCCAGTACAGCTCTGAGTTCCATAGTATGTTGATGCTCCACCGAAGTTGGTGTTGTTGAGGTCACTGTATGATACAGGTGTATTTGGATCATAGTTAACGTAAGAGTATCCAGAGCCAGATGTTGGTTGTGAATAGGTTGAACCTACATTACATCCAGTACAGCTCTGAGTACCATAGTATGTTGATGCTCCACCGAAATTGGTGTTGTTGAGGTCACTGTACGATACAGGTGTATTTGGATCATAGTTAACGTATGAGTATCCTACTCCAGAATCCACAGCTGTAGAATTGTTAAAACTCGTTCCATTTAAGTCATCGTAGGACTGAGCACTTACTACAGACACAGTAGACATGACTATCTGAGTCACGACTGCAACCATAATGATTTTGTTGATAATTTTGTTCATATATTTATACTTTTTTAATGTTCATATATTATATCATACTAGTATTGATATGTCAATAGCAAAAAGAAAGGCCCCTACTTCGCGAGAAGAGGGGCCGATCGGATCAGGAATTAAACCTGACCCTTGGGTTTGCAGTTGGTTGGAAGACCAATGCGTTTTGCGGTCGGTACAAATGACCGATCAGACGTGAAGGCAGCGATGGCCGCAGGGCATTGATTGCCTACGTCCAACTTGACCGTCTGGCTGTCGTCGCCAACGAGACCAAGCGGGTTCGTTCGAACCCAGTCTCCGTTAGCGTTCGATACCCGTGCGGCAACCAACAAGTTGGTCGCCTTAGTGGTATCGAAGCGGACGAAGTGTTCCAATCCGTCATGTTCGAGCACCAGAACGCAGCGACCATAAGTGCGAGCTACTTTGCGGGTAATCTCGACGTGAGGCTTGCTGCAGTCACCGGCCAAGCATTGGTTCTGCTGGACAGCCTTGGTTGGCTGTACCGGAGGTGAAGAAACCTGAACCACGTGCGGTTGCACGCGAATCGGCTCATCCACCACAACTGGTGCAGTGATCGTGACTGTTGGGCAGACCGGCTGGCCGTTTGTGATCGTCGCCGGAACCTTCGTGCCGTCTTGCTTCTCGCAAAAGAAATTTTCCTTGAGGATGATGTCCTTTTGGATCGTTTCGGTAATTTGCACTACCTTGTTTTGCGGAGGAAGCACAACAGGCGCAGGTTCGTTCTTCTTCAAGAACGTGACCTGGTAGATGTCGTTCTGGCATTCTGCCAAGAACTTCACATCAGTACCTTTGGTATATACCTCGGTACCCTGTTTCAGAAACACCCAACGTTTGCCAGGTTGTGCATTAAGGTGGACGCAGGCGTCTCCTTCTAAAGCACGCTTTTCGAAGCCAGCGATGCGAGCATCGCCGTAAGCCTTGTGCTTGCCCGTCGGCTGGTAACTAACAGTCTTCCCTGCATGCCAGGCGGCTTCGCACTGATCAGAAGAATCGTAGTACGTAGCCGCTTGAGCGAGGCCGGAAAGACCGAGAAGCGTGACAGCGAGAAACTTTAGGACGAATTTGATCATTTTGATCTCCTTGGTTGATTTGGGAAAGAGCTTGGTTTTTGAATCTCAATTGGGGGTTTCCCCTCAATCAATTACTCTTATAGTATACACGAAAATAGGATTTTGTCAAGCCCTATTTTGGCATATATCCGGCATGTAAAAAGGCCCGCTGTTTTTGACGCAGCGGACCTTTGGTGGACCCTTCCCTATTGAGGGAAGTAACGGTCCATACACTCCCATTTGCCCTGTATTTGGCGGAAGCCAGAGGGGCAATCATTGGCATTCAAGTTCACTGGTGGAGTGAACCGGCGCACTGGAGCCTGGAATGCTTGGCCACCATTTCCTTGGTTCTGTTGGTACTGAATGAAAGAGACGTATGGATCTCCTGATGGGGCACAGACGATTTGGCCGTTTTTGGCGTCGTTTTGCTTGTGCAATATACCTGGAAATAGTCCAGGAGGGCAATTCGGCCGCAGGGCACCGATTACTTGTGTGCCAACGATTGGGGTTTGCTGGCCATTGTTGCCTTGTCCACCGGCACAGATCTGACCGTGAGTTCCACCGAAACAGCCAGAAATCTGACCGGCTTGGTTGGAAAACGGCACGGCACAGCCAGAAAGAAGAACGACTGCGGAAAGGGTCAAAAAACCGAGAATTGCATGAATGTTCATGGGATACTCCTATATGTTTGAAAGGGCAAGGAAACTTGATGTGAATGGACGAATTTCCATAAACCTCATGCTTATAGTATACACTAAATACACAATTTGTCAAGCTATTTAGGTAGGTTTTCTGGCCTGAAAAGGACGTGACTTCATGGGATTTGGCTACTGTGCACAGAGGTTTTGGGCTATTTTAGCTATACTAGAGGATATAACCATGTCAACCGTATTTAATGATGAAAAACAGAATGCGGAACTCTTAGAACTCCGAAAAGTTGAGGAGGAGGAGCTCGTCAAAACCTTGTCTGACAAGTACGACTTGCCCTATATCGACTTGCGCGGACTTGCTCCAGAACCGGACGCCATGGAATACATCACGGAAGAAGAAGCGCGAGATGCTGGACTTGTACCTTTTAAGGTTGTGGGCACCAAACTCTACATCGCGACCCTCTCCCCTAACAATGACAAGTTGGAAGCTCTTTTGCGACCTATCGAAGACAAAGGAACTGAGCTCCTCCTCTTCCTCTGCTCACATGCGTCCCTAGAACACGTCCTTAACCGATATAAAGAATTCAGTCATGGGACAGCAGTTGAGAGCGGAATGTTCGAGCTCACTCATGAGAGAATGGCGAGCCTTATGGAACACTTTGAAACTCAGGCGGAACTTCATGCTTTTTTCGGTGAAATGCTTAATTCTCAAATGCTCTATAAAACGACGAGAATCATAGAACTTATCATCGCTGGCGCGCTTAAATTCGGTGCGAGTGATATCCATATCGAACCAGAGGAGGAGCGAGTACGCTTGCGTTATCGAGTTAATGGTGTCTTGGAGGACATAACCTTCTTTGAGTTTGCACTTCAGAAGAATATTACAAGTCGATTGAAGCTTCTCTCAGGTCTCAAGCTCTCCACCAGCAAGAATGCACAAGACGGACGATTCAGTATCGATCTTGAGGATGTGGAAGTGGATGTGCGTGTGTCTGTTGTACCAGGAAACTATGGTGAGAGCTTTGTGATGCGACTACTTGATCCACGAAATACGGTTTCTGACCTTATGCAGATTGCCTTTCCACCGAAACTGCGTGAAGCGATAATGTACGCGATACAAAAGCCACACGGGGTGATCCTGACCACCGGACCAACTGGAAGCGGGAAGACTACCACCCTCTATGCCTTCCTTCATCATGTCTATAATGTGGAAGTGAAGATTATAACTATTGAAGACCCTATCGAATACCACCTCGAAGGTCTGACCCAAACACAAGTCGACGAAAAGAAAGGCTATACTTTTGTGGCAGGATTGCGCGCAGCACTCCGTCAGGATCCTGATGTCATCATGGTAGGAGAAATCCGTGACGAGGACACTGCCAAGGTAGCCGTGAATGCTGCTCTTACAGGGCACTTAGTATTCTCGACTCTTCACACCAATACCGCAGCTGGAACTATCCCAAGACTCTTGGACCTAGGGGTTAACGGGAAGGTGTTGGCAGGCGCTCTTTCAATTGCTATCGCTCAGCGACTTGTACGAAAACTCTGTGATGAATGTAAAAAACCATATGAATCAAATGAGAAGGAGTCGCGAGTCATCACAAATATCCTAGGTGATATGAAAATCTCTGGAAAAGAAGAGTCTATGAATGAACACACTCCATCACCCTCGTACACACTTTTCCATGCTCCAGGCTGTGCACATTGTAGTGGGACAGGATATAAGGGAAGAATTGGAATCTTTGAGGGCATCGCTATGAACCAAGAAGTTGAAGCGGTACTCATCACAAATGCGAGCGAGCGAGAAATCAACAAAGCAGCAAAAAGTCAGAAAATCCCAAGCCTTCGTGAAGATGCTATACTCAAAATGTTAGACGGATTAACCTCGTTTGACGAAATTGCACATACTGTTGATTTGTATGGGGATGAGTAAACTAGCAATTAGCCACTAGGGTTTAGGGGATAGTTAATAATAAATTCTATGTAGCTCACTTGTTTTTGGTTTCAAGAAAGCTTTAGATACGAGGAGCATAGAGATTTTTTGAAGAAGACGTACGAGTAGTACGGCGACTGTGAAAAATATCGTAGCGACAAAGTAGATGAGGTTTTATTGAAAGCAAAAACCCATATATCTCTAAGCAACCCCTTGGTGAAGAACGATCCTTCGTAAGGATAGGCACAGAGGCAACAAGTGCAACCAGACCGTCCTTCGAAATAGAAGGTGAGAATAAATTCCCGATTGTTTAGAGATATATGGGTTCTGACAAAGTCGTACCAACGTTTCTACCATTTCTGTACGTGGTTTCCATTATATCATATATAAATATTTTGTCAAATCCTGCCCAGCCTTTCCATTTATGAGCGCCCCAAAACCAACAATTGAACTTGAAGAGACTAGACACCTAGACAGTACTCTTCGGCCTGACAAATTCTCAGATTATGTTGGTCAAGAGACTATCAAAAAGAATCTCGATATCCTTCTGACGGCTGCAAAGGAGAGAAATGCTCCACCGGAACACATACTCCTCTATGGGCCACCAGGATTAGGTAAGACAACTCTTGCACACTTGATCGCCAAGGAGCTTGGATCAAACTTGAAACTCTCGAGCGGGCCGGCAATTATGAAAGTTGGGGATTTGGCAGCGATACTAACCAACCTCACCCCGGGGGATGTGCTCTTTATTGATGAGATTCATCGTTTGAATAAATTGATTGAGGAGGTGCTCTATCCGGCGATGGAGTCCGGGAAGCTTGATATCATCATTGGCAAAGGTCCTTCAGCACGCACGATACAACTAGACCTTCCACCATTTACGTTAATTGGCGCCACCACTCGCATCTCCCTTCTCTCTGCCCCTCTTCGTTCACGTTTCTCAGGTGGAGTCTATCGATTGCAATACTACACAGAAGATGAAATAGCCAGAATTGTGAAGCATAGTGCAGATATTTTGGGCACAGTACTTCCAGATGATGCAGCACATGAAATAGCCAAGCGCTCACGCTTCACACCACGAATTGCAAACTACTACTTGAAGCGTGCGCGAGACTATGCGCAGGTGCATAAAGCGGTGATAGATAAAGAGGTGGTGGAAATATCCCTCTCAATGCTTGAGATTGATGAGTTTGGTATCGGAACATCTGAAAGAATTATTCTCGAATGTCTGGTGAATGTCTTTAATGGCGGACCTGTTGGAGTGAACACACTCGCTGCCGCAACCGGCGAAGAAGAAGCTACAATTGCCGACGTGACCGAGCCATACCTCCTTCAAATCGGCATGATAGAGAGAACTCCACGAGGAAGAAAGGCTACCGAGAAAGCGATGATACATTTTAAGAAGTAACAACGCCCTAGGGTGTTGTGTTTTTAGTATGCAAATTTTTGTAGGTGTTAGTCAATTGTACATAACAAAAGACACCCTAGGGTGTCTTTTCAAGGATTACGAAGTGTATGCAGTAATCGTTTCTCTTTTCTTTGAATGCTTTCTCTTGTCCTTCTCTTCTTTTGGCATACTCTCTACACAGAGCATATATACTCCGAGAATTGGTGCTACGAAGCAGAACAATAAGTTCATATGTATGTCATCGTCATACAAATACCAAAAAAGAAAAACAATGAGGATAACTCTACACATTAGAACAAGTGGGCTATATCTGTTCGGGTTCGGGGTTTTCACAACATTCTTTGCAACGAAGTCGACTCCGGAAAGCATATCTATTGTAGATATGATGAACTGAAAAGTAACTAGTGAGACAATACATACAGTAAGTGTCGTAAGTAGTAATGCTAGAAGAGAAGTGTCTCCACTAAACTTTTCTAGTCCAATTATTACGTCTGATACTACCCAGAACAAGATACTTGTTGTCGCAACAGTAGCGATTCTTGCTGCTTGAATGGTTTTGATATCAAATATACAGTCAAACCACCAGACAATAGGAGTTAAGAAACTAATCAACTTCTCTTCCCATTTCATTGGTTTCATTGGTTACCACCTTTCTTAATGTTCAACTAGTTAGATACTATAGCCACCCCAAAACAAATACCTAGAATTTGTAATCAAAAACTTTTGATGCGATTTCACTCTCGAACTTTTCTCGTAGAGTGTCAAAGGAAT
>JAYVXX010000125.1:0-4188 GCA_043784805.1 Minisyncoccota bacterium
GTCTTTTGTTATTAAGGACTTTGTCTATATTCATATGGATATACATAATTAGTATGTATACAGTATATGCAATTTATTATTGTGGGGCAAGTCTAATCATTTGCTACGTTTTTGCATAATGGAGCAAGTTCTTGAGTGTATGCATCCTTTTCAACTCCTCGGTTCGGAAGTAAAAAGAGTACTTTTCAATTCTCTCACTTTACGTCGTTATAACATACAAATTTCGTTTAGCAAGTTTTTCTCATAGGTGGGTTTGAAAAACAAGGTAAAAGCCTTGTTTTTTAATGGTTTATGGATGTCAATCTTTAACTGTTGATAACATTTTTTATGTCCCTCTGGTTATCCCCAAGAATACGATAATTCTTCATATTTTTCAACGCTTTTTTAGCTATACTTGCATAATGAGTTTATACTCTGCCTTTGCTTCATGAAACAATCTTCTTTTTTGAAAAAAAGTATTGTTTCGATGGTCACACTTCTCACTCTCTTTTTTGGGGTAAGGGGTTTTGCAATTGCAGCTACGCCAGCCTTCATCAACTACCAAGGATACATCACGACGAATGCCGGTGTTGCTCAATCTGGAAGTGCTAATGTAATCGTGCGTGTGTATGATGCAGCTACGGCGGGGACGCTTCTCTTTGAAGAAAATGAAGGGAGCGTAACTATCACGAATGGTTACTTCAGTATTCCAATTGGGTCAGTTGGAGATGTGAACGTTGGTACTCCGGCAGTGGCGCTCTCGGACTTGGCATTTGACCGATCGTACTACGTGACGGTTGAACTCGGTGCGCCATTCAACACCGGGGAGATGACACTTGCCGGAGGGTTGCGTTCACAGATGGGAGTGGTGCCTTTTGCAGTCACGTCTTATGGCGTCCTCCCGAATGCGACCAGTACAGGACTCGTTGCGTCAAAAGGAAAGATGTATTTTGACACAACTTCCAATCAGCTCTATGTCTACGACGGAGCGAGTTGGAGTGCGCTCGGTATCGCCGGAGCTGGGATTACAACGCTTAATGGTTTGCCTGGAGTTGCGCAATTCCTCACAGTTGGAACGGCAGGAAATGATTTCAACATCAGCTCTGTAGGTGCTACACACACTTTCAATATTCCAAATGCTGGTGCCGGATCACGAGGTGTCGTCTCCACAACTACCCAGACGTTTGCGGGTGATAAGACATTCACAGGGAACACGACGCTCGGGAACGCCTCTACCGCAGCTCTTACTGTTTCAGGTCAAACAACCCTAGGAAACTCCTCTTCCTCAAACGAAACCACTGGCAATCTCTACGCGAACAACGTGAACGTGACAGGGACCACCACTTCCGCCGGATTCATCACTTCACTGCTCAACTCTGTCACAGCGTTCTTCACCACTATCACTGGTGGCACAGTGACAGGGGGGTCAATTACCGCGACATCGTCTCTTGTCTCCAACGGAACGTTGAATGTGACTGGGCAGACCACACTCGGAAACGCTTCAACAACTGGACTCAGTGCAAGTGGTGTCACGACTCTTTCAACTACCACAGCCTCCACTCTCACAGTCTCCGGGCAGACCACTCTTGGAAATGCTTCAGCCACGATCCTCACAGGAACGAATCTGTACTCTACGAACAGTACAAGTACTAATGGATTCTTTTCCAACCTTGTGGCCGCTCTTTCCAACATCACATCACTGATGGTTGGAAACTCTACAACCACAAATGCTGTGGTCACTGGTCAAACAACTTTGGCGACAGCTTCAGCAACCGCTCTCACTGTTTCCGGCCAAACAACTCTTGGGAATGCATCAACAACAGGACTCACTGCAACCAACCTCACGACAACTAACGGTTCTATTACAAATCTGACAGCAACCAACGAAGTTACCACAAATGCTACGAGTTCCAACTTCTTTGCAACACTCCTCTCTGCTGCAACATCGTTTATCTCCTCACTCACCTCTGGGTCTGTCACAAGTGGAACTATCACTGCAACGTCATCTCTTGTTTCAAATGGAACGTTGAATGTGACTGGACAGACAACGCTCGGGAATGCTTCGACGTCAGCATTTACTGTTTCAGGTCTTGCACGTCTAGCCTCGACCACGATTAGTAAGCTAACTCTCACCGGAGAACTTCGAGACTCTAACAATGCTACTGGTACAGCTGGTCAGGTACTAGCAACTAACGGAACTTCAACGTACTGGACGGCTGTTCCGAGTTCTCTTCCGACAGGAACTGCTACTTCTTCCACACTCTACTGGAATGGTTCTGCTTGGGTTGAAAATATTAATTTCTTAGCCGATGCTAACGGGAATATTCGTGCCTATGGAACTTCTACTCTAGCTACCACCACTGCAACTACACTCACTGTGACTGGTCAAACCACTCTTGGAAATGCATCAGCATCTATTCTCACAGGAACTAACCTGTACTCAACCAACAGCACAAGTACCAACGGCTTCTTCTCCTCTCTCCTCGCTACGCTTGCTAACTTCACTAACTTAATCATCGGGAACTCTACAACAACCAATGCTGTCGTAACAGGACAGACGACACTCGCGAACGCTTCCACTACCAACCTCTCTTCTTCAGGAACACTGAACGTCACAGGGCAAAGTACTTTCACAACAGCCTCAGCTACTGCTCTCACCGCCACCACCCTCTACTCCACAATCGCGAATCTCACAAACGCCTCCACCACAGGACTCACTTCTACAAACCTCTTCACCTCCACACTTTCAGCGACTGGACAATCCACTCTCGCAACAGCTTCCGCGACCGCGCTCACCATTTCCGGTCAAACCTATCTCAACACCGCTTCTTCTACCGGTCTCACCACAACGAATCTCTATACCACTTCACTCTTTGGAGCAGGATTAGCTACAGCGTGCGATCCAAGTAGTGGTAAACTCATCTACTCTACAACTACAGGTCAGTTCTCCTGTGGATCTGATGCTGGAGCTGGCGGTGGCTTGACTTCCTTAAACGGACTTGTTGCATCAGTGCAAACTTTCTCTACAACAACCGCTAATGGTCTTGACTTCCACGTCATCTCAAGTGGCTCTAATCATACCTTTTCTATTGGTACCCAAGCAGGATACACCGTACCACTCACTGCATCTTCCACTCTCTGGAACAATTTCTACAACAATCCGGTCTCGAACCTCATCGCAGGATCTAATATCATCTTTACCAGTACCAACACCATTTCGACCACACTTAATCCAACATTCACAACCGGGACGTTCTCGACTCTCATCTCAGGTACGTCAACTCTTGGTAATGCATCCGCAACAGCACTCACCGTATCAGGACAAACAGTACTCGGGAATGCGTCGACATCAAACGAAACAACTGGCAATCTTTTCGCAACAAATGCCACCGTCACAGGCACCACCACTTCCACCGGACTCATTGCAACCATCATCCAAGGCCTCACCTCCTTCTTCACCTCAATCACCGGAGGAACAATCACCGGAGGCTCTATCACTGCCACCTCATCACTTGTCTCAAACGGGACACTTAATGTCACTGGTCAGACGACACTTGGAAATGCGTCCACTACCGGCTTCTCGGCTTCTGGTCTCGCTTCGCTTGCTTCCACCACCATCAGCAAGCTTCGTATCACAGGAGAATTAAGAGATACTAACAATGCTACTGGTACGTCAGGTCAAGTATTTGCAACCAATGGCACCTCAACCTACTGGACTACTATCTCAGGAACAGTAGCTGATGGAACTGTTACTAATCAAACTCTCTACTGGAACGGAAGTGGTTGGACAGCTAGTTCTAACTTCACGGTAGATGTAAATGGTAATGCGACGACGACAGGGAAGCTCAATGTCTCCGGACAAACCACATTAGGCAATGCATCCGCTACTGCTCTCACTGCAACCAACCTCTACTCCACCAACAGCACAAGCACCAACGGCTTCTTCTCTTCCCTCCTTGCAACACTTGCTAACATCACTAATCTCATTGTCGGGAACTCAACAACTACGAATGCTGTAGTAACAGGACAGACAACACTTGCGAACGCCTCCACCACCAACCTCTCATCTTCAGGAACGCTGAATGTCACTGGTCAAAGTACGTTCACTACCGCTTCCTCATCTGCGTTAACTGCAACAACTCTCTACTCCACCATCGCGAATCTCGTGAACGCCTCCACCACCGGACTCACTGCGACAAACCTCTTCAC
>JAYVXX010000126.1:0-4131 GCA_043784805.1 Minisyncoccota bacterium
CCGTACGGAATCGTTGCAAATACCTCGTCTGCCTTCTTGTGTGACTCTGGAGTTGTAGCTGTTATCTTCTGATACACCTCAACCAACTCATACATACAGCGTTCCATCGAATAATATTTCTCCGCATGTGGCTTAGCTTTACTTGCTAACCTAGTTCGGAAAAGTGTATCAGTAAAAAATCTATGGAGTGCCTCTTCATATTCTTTTTCACTTCTTGCAAAAATCCCGGCAGGTCCCATAGTCTCAGGTTGAGCATTTGCTCCACCGATAGCATAATGTGATAGACACGGTTTGCCATGGAGCATCGCTTCTACAAATATTGCTCCGAAAGTTTCTCCATCCTTTCGACCATGTGCGAAGACGTCAAGTGTGTTTAAGAATTTGGAAACACTTGCAGAGTCCGGTGTGCGTCCAAGGAAGTGGATGTTGTGTATCCCGAGCTCTTGAGCTTGGTCGCGATAGAAGCTTCCAGCATTCTTGATGATAAAATGCCAGTTTTTTGATGCTTCAGGAAACTTGTGCTGAAGCATTGCGAATGCTTCCAAAGGAATAGGACTTGCTATCTGATTGTCATTCCTTTGATGAAATCCAGCAACGATAGCATCTGCTGGGATACCAAGTTCTTCTCGATAGTTTTCGGTTGACTGAGGTGGCTCAACAGGAGCAGTGAGTACAGAGCTTTTTGCTATTGAGCCACCAAGGCGTATCCATTGCGCGCGTTGCCATGAGGAGGAGTGGAAGCTCCATGCGATATTCTTGCTCATATCTGGCCGATAGGCTAAGGCGACAATCTCTACGACAGGCTTATGGAGTTTGTGGAATGGATATTCCTTTGGTCCGGCTTTGATGGCCTGAATGATATCATACTTTGACTCATCAAATAGTTCCCAGAAGTCGGTATCTACCCAGTCATGAGTGAGGGTTCGCAGATCCTTGGCTCCAACATGAAACTTGATAACATTCACTCCATTATCGTTTAGATACTGTCTGCGTTCTTCACTTGAGGGTGAAAGAGTGTGGTCACCCCCCAAGTAAGGGACATCATCACAGTAGTAGAAATCAACTTGAAAAGTATCTTTGGGGAGGTTTGCAGCAATCTTCTGGAACCAGAGTTCGCTCCCTCCTATTATCATTCCAGAAAACTTAACGAAAGCAATCTTACACTTTTGTTCTCTTTGCATAAAAGTAGTATGGATCGTACCTGTCTATATGAGGAAATGATTTTGATAGGTAGTTCTTGATAAGAGAAAAGTTTTGTCGAGGTTCTGAAAGACTCAGATGGTATTCACCAACGATGGTCGATATCTTATCCATTGTTTCTTTAGACATATGTTGAAAGATGACATACTCCGAGCCCTCTATATCTATCTTGATGAGGTCAATTGTATCAAGTGAAAATTCCTTCATAACATCCTCAAGGGACTTTGTAGGTATGTGCATCATTTTGTCCTGACTGGTTCCTAAAAAGAGGGAGTGTCCTCCAGGGTTGAGAGCGTTGACACGAAGTATGCCGGTGCCTGTCTTTTCGGTAATAGCGATGTTGCAAGGAGTCACTCTTGCTTCTAACTTATTAAGCTTTATATTTTCTAAGAGTAATTCGTAATTATCTTTATCTGGCTCAAACGCGTACACATGTGCTCCTTCCATAGCCACCTTCATTGTAAAACTTCCTATGTGTGCGCCGATGTCAAAAATAATCATGTTCTCTTTTCCTTTGGTCTTGGTTAGTTTTCCATAATCATCAAGAAGACATGTTTCTGCTATTGCGCTTAAGTCACTGCCCCTACACGCAAGCATAAGACCAGAGGTAAACCGCAGAATATACTTCTTATGTGTTGATGCTGGGTCATGGAGTCCGGCACTGTACTCATCGTAGTTGAGTAAGAAGGCTTGTGCCGCTTTTCGAACCTTCGCATCGTGGTTTATACCGTAGTATTTATTTCTTACAAATGATAGTAATTTTTGAGCAGTTATCTTTTTCATCGTGTACGTAGGGTAGTAATCTTATTCTTAAGGGCGTGTAATCTCAGTACCCAGCTAGGATACGTTTTTGATCGTGGAGTTCTTTTTGTTTTTTCGATAAACATATCTCTATACTGGGGTATATGCCAGATTTCAAGAGGCTCAAACGTTTCTATTCCTTTTTTTTGAAAATAATCGAGAGTTTCTGTAGTATACCACGACGTGTTAGAGTCTTCTATGGAGTCGAGTCCCTCAATTCCTGCTAACCACTCATAGGGGACTGGTGTTGTCTTAGCGCTCGGGTCATCGAGCGCTCCACTGTACTTCTTGTTAAGTCTTCGTGGGGAGGCAGTACCAAGTACATATTCGCGGCAGAGCATGAATACTTGCTTGATTTGGAACTTCATAAATGGAACGAACTGGAAGTGAAGTACAGCACCTATCTCAGGGGCGAGCTTCACCCAAGTAGAATCGTTGTTCTCACCAGGGGTGCGTCCTTCGTGCAGCTTTGTCGTACCAAATGACGATATGCCGTCGTCACAGAATACGAAGTCTTTGTAGAGGTCAGTCCATATGGAAGAGTCCTTTCGGTATTTGAAAGGACTCTTCCAAAGGCACAACCACTGCATGACGAGTTTTTCTCCAGGTTGCATCTTCTCAAACTCTTCTCTGTAATGCTGTAAGAAGTTTGTCGTGAAAGCCTCATCGGCATCCAACCAGATGAAGTGTGTGCCTCCGCGAGATCGTCCCCACTCCAAAAGCTCCTGTCTCCAAGAAGAGTAGTTGAGGTTGTTCTTGTCCTGGTTCTTAATGAGGACACCATGAGATTCTAGGAGTTTCCTTGTGCCGTCGGTTGACCCACCATCTATGCAGAGTATCTCATCAGCAAATAGTCGTAGCTGTGGGAGTGTCGTAGGCAGTATCCAATCTTCATTTTTTACTGGGAAAAGTGCAATGATTTTCATAGACTGGACATTTGTAGTATATAGGCCAGTATAGCGTAAAATGCCTTAGTATTCAAAAGTTACCAAGGTCTCATGGAGGTTCTCTTGTCTATCTCAATTGGTGCAAGTACGATATACTACAGATCATGTTCAAACTCCGTGCACTCTTTAAAAACATACTGTTGCACCCCGGTTTCATCAAATATAGTAGCAATACAAGTTGGCTCTTTTTTGGAAGAATATCTAATCTTATACTTTCATTTTTTGTATCTATCTATCTAGCAAGATATCTTGGACCTTCCAATTATGGGCTTCTCAGTTATGTCATCAGTTTCGTTAGTTTATTTTCTTTTATAACTAATCTAGGCTTGGACCAGATATTTGCGCGTGAGCTTATTGCGTCTCCAGAAAAAGAGAAGGAGTTGCTCGGGACGACATTTATTATGAAGTCTATAGGTGGAGCTCTTGCATGTGTTCTCAGTATTACGTTTGCGACGCTCTTTAAGAATAACTTCTTTACCGTTTCCTTAATCATAATTGTTTCGTTAAGTTCCTTGTTCCAGCCGATGCAGATAGTTATCGGATACTATCAGTCACGGGCATTGAACAAGTATCCGACGTTAATCACGCTTATCACCACGCTCCTTCTGTCATTGTTTAAGATATTTGTTATCATGGCGGACAAAGGGCTCTACTATCTTTCTTTTGTATTTGCTTTGGAACCTATCTTGTACGCTATCTTCTTGGGCTATTTCTTTGCGAAAAAACAATACTCGCTGTTTAGTTGGAAATGGAACACGGATCTCGCGAAGTTGCTTTTTCACGACTCGTGGCCACTCATGTTGATGGGGGCCTTCACTGTCGTGTATTCAAGAGTTGATCAAATCATCATCAAGCACTTACTAGACCAGACTGCTGTCGGCATTTATGATGCAGGTGTGAGGATTGCTGAAGTTTGGTCTTTTGTTCCTGGTATTTTTGTCACCGCTCTGTATCCGGCGCTCATCAATGCTCGAAAGACAAATCTTGAGAGTTATCGACGCCGTTTAGCTTCCCTTTTTGCATTTCTATTTCTCATTAGTGTCGGTATAGCACTCCCGCTTTCACTTTTTTCGAGCACCATCATGCATATACTCTATGGTTCTGCATATCATGGGGCCGATCATATCCTCGCTATCTACGTATGGGGAGGAGTAGCTTCAGCACTTTGGGTTGGCGTTAGTCA
>JAYVXX010000127.1:0-4063 GCA_043784805.1 Minisyncoccota bacterium
GCCTAAGCGAAACGTTTCGAAACACCAACTCATTTTTCTTGTAGTTACAACTACCAGAAAGCGCCAAACAAAAAAGCCAAAGACATCTCAGATGTCGAGCATCATATCCATGACACCCTGTGTCCATTACTGTTTCGAGAATATCGACATAGTACATGAACACTAATCCAATCATGGCATGTGATTCTCCAGCTACCTGCTGTCTCCGCTCACACCACAATTAGTGACGTCATAACTGACAGTCACACCCAAAAACAACAGTCCTCCTAAAAGGGCTGTTTTTGTTTTCTTACTATGAGGAATTACTCCTACTTTGCTTCCACATCTTTAGTAGATGGCAATGCCTTCCCACACTTTTCACAGAACTTGGCAAAACATACGCTTGTGGAGGAACAACTCGGACACACAACCCGAAGATCAAATGAGCACATAGGACAATGTACCATCGCATCCTTTATCTTCATCGAACACTTCGGGCATTTTCCTTCCTTGATCGCTCGCATGGCAACAGCAAGTGGGTTATAGAATTTCTTCTGTATTTTATAGACTAGATATCCGAAGAAGAGTGGGATGAGTATGAATCCAAGCCACTGTAGGATGATAACCAGGAATGCGAACGAATGAAGAAGTGCAGAGAAGATATCTATAAGTTCTGCAATGAGTCTCTTTGGCAAGATCCTATACACGAAGACGACCATCACCTGACTAAAGAGTAGAGTGGCGATAAGTGCTGCTCCCGCCCAGATGATCGAGTATTCAGACCGAGTATTCTTCGCTTTGAAATAGCGCCTCATGGTGAACCAAGCAAGGGGAGCGAGCAAGATGAAGCTTGTCAGAAATCGCTCAAGCTCTAGGAACCGAATCCTATTGTCATACTCACCCACGACATCTTCAAGCGTCTTGGAAGCGGCAACAAGCTTCTGTTTAATAGCACCCACTTTGCTATCCCTCTCCGCCGTCTTTTGTGCTGAGAGATTGGTGAGGGTAGTGATTCTATCTTCTGTCACGACAAGAGAGCCGGATAGAGTGCTGGAAGAATAGACCGGCTGCCCTGTTCCGCTCATATTTTCATACAGAGACGTGTTGTAATCCTGCTGATTGGTGGATTTCTTATTTTTCTCATTCCAAAGCTGGTTTTGCAGGTCAGAAATCTCCTTATCAAGATTTGAGATGACTAAAAGATCCGGCTTGAGGGATTCGTAGAGACTATTGAAGCCGTGCTTGGTTTCAATCGATGAATACTGGCATTGGGGAGTGTTTCCATTGTTATAGGAATAGCTGTCATAATAGTTTTGTGGCCGACTACCATAGGTTGAATATGAGTAATCATTTGAAACAACAATTGGTAGACCACTTCGACTTACTGCATCTGAAAAACACTGTGACAGGTTCTCAAGTGGATGGATTGTTGCTTGGATGGAACGGAGAAGAACTTGTCCTTGCCAGATTCCGGCAATGACCATGATGACCACAAATACCATTCCGAGTGTCGTCGTTCGCTTCCCATCTAGCTCTTCATACGGTGCGTAGCCTTTGTTGATCCCAACTTCTAACGGATCCACTTCCTTTAACTTTAATCTGATAAGAAGATTATTAAGTACTGGGGGTATGTTCATATGCTAGAAGTATACCACCGAGGATACCCCGTTATGAGAAAGTCATACACATTATTCATGGGAGAGACGCCTCGCGAATTTTTTATAAAAATAGAAAAACCCAAGATAGACGGGTGGCTCAAGCAAGATGGCTGGCCCCATGCCAAACGGGATCGTAAGGATAGTAGAGACAACAGCGTAGATGCCGTAATACCACAAAATCTTCTTTTTAAGATACACAGCGTGTGGGTTTCGAATAACATATGGCATGACAGCGATAGTCGCCCACCAGGCGAACATGCCAGCATGGGCAATTGGTAGAAGCCATAGTGGTACGCTCCACAGCGTGTTGTGCATGAAACCCCATTCGATGATCAGGAGCCCTGCCAATCCATGGATGGTAAGTGCATACCAGAATCCTTTTGCAGGATTCTTGAAACGTCTCATAATAAATGGAACAGTATAGTATGAAGCTGCCCCAATTAATCCGTAGAGGATAACAATGCCGATCATGCCGCCTACATTGCCCTGTAGGATGACATTGATTTGGAATTCCATTGCGAGGCCGAAAAAGATGGAGTAAAGGGCGGATTTGAGCATGGGGTAAGTATATAATATATTTGCCTATAAAATATAAAATACCAATGCATTTGCATTGGTATTTTATATCAAAAGTCTTCGTAGCTTAGCTGCTGTCCTAATTCAAAGAGTACTTTGTATTAGGGGTGCCCCTTTGGCCGAACCATTTTCCAGGAACCCAGAAAATGGAGTCGGCACGGCCGCAAAGGCTTGAATTGAAGTAAGTAACCTTACTTCAATTCGACTTTAGCTCCGGCTTCCTCCAACTTCTTCTTGAACTCTTCTGCTTCTACTTTCTTCATATCCTTCTTAAGGTCAACTGGTGCTCCGTCAACGAGATCCTTAGCATCCTTAAGACCGAGTGCTAGAACTTCCTTAACAACCTTCATAACAGCGATCTTACCTTCCCCCGCTGATGCTAGGTGAACTGTGTAAGCTGATTTCTCATCAGCTGCTTCTGTTGCTGCTGCTGGAGCTGCTGATACAGCCTGTGCTGAGACACCGAACTTCTCTTCGATAGCCTTAACGAGTTCGTTAAGTTCAAGAACTGACATGTTTTCAATCTTAGTCAAAAGATCTGCGTGTTTTTCCATATTTTTATAGTTACTGGTTAATAGTTAATGGTTAATAGTTTTAAATACAAATATATTTAAATATTAACAGGTACAGCTAAGCTGTTTTTGTAAGTGCAACTTCATTAAGTCCAACAGCGAGTTTCGTGATTGGAGATTTGAGAAGGTATGCAAGCTGTGATAGAAGAACTTCACGTGGAGGAATCGTAGCAATCGAGAGCATGTCCTTCTGGGATTTGAATTCTCCGTCGAAGATTCCGCCTAGGATTGTAAATGTTTCCTTGTGAGCCTTACTAAATTCGTAGGACATGCGAGCAGGAGTGAGGAGGTCCTCTCCGTAGACAACAGCGAGTTCTTCGCCGGTTACAGGAGCCTCTCCTTTGATACCTACCGCATCAGTTGCGCGCTTCCAAAGTGTCTTCTTGACTACTGTGTAGTGAGTCTTCTCACTAAAGAGTTGTCCCCGAAGAGTACTTGTGTCAGCAACTGAGAGTCCTTTGAATTTAACATACACAGCACTTTTTGCTCCCTTGATAGCCTCCGTGTAGGATGCAATCAATTCGGCTTTCTTTGCGCGTGGTAATGCCATAGAACTAGATTTTAGACATTAGAAATTAGACTCTAGACGCCTCAACCAATAAATACAGATACCTAATCTATCTGATAAACAAATTTAAGAGTGGGAATATAAAGATAAACTTTATATTCGTACCTCCGCAGGATTTATGTCTTGTTTTACAACGCGACGCCGGCTTCTTTGGTTTACAGGGATAATACTATCACAAAAAGTAAAAGTTTCAAATGTCTAGGTCTGGCCTTGCCTAAAAAGGCCAGACCTAGACATAATACATATTAGCCCTTCTCATCTAAAGAAACCCAAGAACTCAATTCTTTAATAAAGCTATGTTTACTTGGGAAATAATCCGGGAAAGCTTCTTTGTCGACATATTGATATTCTTCTTTTTGATATTCCCTAAAGCTAGAATATTTGTAATTTGATAAGAAATCATAGTGGGAATTATCCAAAACTGAACGTTTCCAATTCTGGTCAATCATTTTCAGAGGGTTTAAATGTATATATGAAAAGAGATACTTTAAATACCTGTCCTCACCTACATATTTTGATTTGAATTTTCCTTCAAATAATCCACCTGACCTTTTATACTTCTTATTGTAATACATTACGTATGCTGTCGAGAGTTTTTGCATAAACATGGTGATGATCTGAACCCCATCCATGAGAGAACCTTCTTAGAAATTTCTGCTACACTTTAAAAGCCAGAAAACTAACAAAACAAACAAATCTATGAAAGAACG
>JAYVXX010000128.1:0-4028 GCA_043784805.1 Minisyncoccota bacterium
TGTCACTGTTGACATTGCTGGTCGAGCGCCCAATTGACTTGGAATCTCAGTAAAGAGATTATACTTGCGAATCGACTCACGGCCAATGACTAGGTCGACAGGTGAAGAATTTAAAATAGTCGCTTTTAGTTCTATAGCAACATATTTATTTAAATTCTCAGAAAAGTAAGTTACTTGCAGTGCGATATAGCTAGACACGTCGTAACATGAATTATCTAAGCCGCTGCAGACTAATTTTGACCTATCGGTCAAAATATAGGGCTCTAAATTTAGGGCCTGAAGGGTCCGAAACGCGACGAAATCTCCGGCTAGAGAGCCCGTGTCGAGCAGAGCCTTGACGTTATTTCTTCTTCTGATGCTTGCCTGCAATGTGGCCGATACAGAAACGTCAATATAATTGTTATCGGAGGTATCGTTATACATCGTACTGAGTATGTCGGATATAGTCTGTGACTCACCGGTGGATTTCGGCCCGTACTTCGAAGAGGAGGACCCTGACGCGGAAGAGCGTGGTATCTCCTTTGACAGCTCCGAGAATGGGATGACTGTCGCGTCAGGGTACTTAGCGATAAGCATTGCATGTGCTTTCGACCCCTTGTACGCATAGGGATATGAGTTAAAAAACTCGGTCGATTTAAATCGGCACGTGGCCACTAGGTGATTGTCACGACCACACCCTGAGCAGAGCACCTTGGCAGTTGATGTCGTGGTGGTGCGAGAAGATTCGTCAACTGACTGTTTCTTCCTGATGGGTTTATCGGCGAGTTGCCGAGTATGCTCGGAGTAGTTGACTATATAGCCATACTCCTCAGCCATCTCTTTGATTTGGCGAGCCTTGGCTAACTGGGTTAACCAAGTGAACCGAAAGCTCTTAACCGTAGTTATGTGGACTTCCTGACCATTAATCAATCGTTGAAGAATGGCCCGCCAATTGATTGGCAGTTCAGGCAAGCGTGAGATGAGAATTTGAGCGGCCCTCAGATGCTGCTCTGGAGTAGCATCTGGGAATCTGCGATCAATAGCTTGTAGCTGTTGATCGAAAGCTTCTTCCACAGCTGGATCAGCTAAATTGAATTGGAGAACCAACTGTGAAACGAGCTCCACAAAAGTTGTGGCAGAATCTGGCCTTACCACAGATGTATCAGGAACTGCTGACAAAAGTTCTTGACAGAACCTGTCGCGATCCCAATGCTTCCATTGTGAACACTCTTCCATCTTTGATGGATTCATGACATATTGCAGCATCAATAACGTCTCGAAAGAGTCGTAGTTTTCTGGATGAACTACGTCAATCGGAAGATAGTGACAATTGTCACGTCTTAGGTTGGTCGTTATTTGAACGACTTGAGCCCTCGTTGGCTTTTTACTCAATCTTTCGATTTTCTCTGTTGGTAGCAAATAACGACCATGAGATGGAGTAATAGTCAACGGATTGTTATTTACAACAGGCGCAACCAAAAGAGTGTTACTAGCTACAGTGGTAGTATCTGTAGCAGATGAAGTCGCATGCAAATCAGGTGCATGCTTAATGGATAAATCCACAAGTTGCGAATCCAGCGTTGCTCCGGCGACTTGAGTTGTAGACTTTAAACTGATAACTTGATCTGGACTGGCAACAAATGTTGCCATATCCAAGCTTGATGGCGCCGAGCTGCTTGTAGGTCCAGGCTGATTCTCCATCGTCGGCGATGGTGAACGCAAACGAGTTCGTGGCTTTTTGGCGACACTCTTAGGAGAAGAGTTGCCTGAATCTTTGACAGCCGACTCCGAAGACTTGGAAAGTCTGGCTGGCTTCCTCTTGTTGATGATTCTCAATGCTGCAGACATTGTTGAAGAACTTCGAAAATTTTGCACCAAATAACCGAATATCGATATTGTGGTCTTGGCACGTGCGCGGGTTGGAGCGACGAACCGGATAGTGAGATTGTAATGCTTGGAAACGATGGTTTAGAAAGTGTTACAAGACAGAAAAGAACAAGAGTGCTATTGCTAGAATGAACTGACAAGAAGACTACACAATGGTACGAATGTTCTAGACGTATCTCTAAGCTAATGTGTAACAACGCATTAGCCGGAGATGTACGAAAACAGACCGAACGTACGGCGAACGAACATGTAAGTACGAACATGTAAGTACAGTGTAGGGCTACACTACCCCTTCCTACCCAATGACGTGAAAACGACAGAGCAGAATTAGAAGATACAAGTGTTTAACTAAGTGTATTAATTCTTGTGTCAAACTGAGAAAGTGATGGAGTTGTTTACGTTCTTCGGAATCTTGAACCCTCGGTGACACGTCTGAAACCGAAAACACGAAAATTTGAAAAAAACGAAAACTTCATCAAAATCTCATGGCGGCACTACTTGCCAAATACTGAAGCTACTACCATATGGGTATGTCAGACTCTTACTGACTAAAACCTACCAGAAAAAACACTGATTGACAGTGGAAAAAGCTGGAAGGAAATCCTCATGGATATCATAGGTGAGTTTGGAGTTCAAGTTTTGAACTTTTGAGGGATTAGCTTCTCAAGTTTGTGAAAGCGCAAATACTCATGGAGTTGAGCCGTATCACGAAGAGCAGCATATGGCTCCCAAGAATTGTGATATTTATCATAATTGAGCCATTTGACATGAAACTCAAGATTTCTTTTGAATTTCAGGTTGCCACGATGTGCAAAGACTTTCTCGACAAAGAATTCTAAGTGATCGCGACGTGCGATATCAAGAGGATCTGTTGTCGAGGGATCGAAGTTGAAAGGTTTCATGTCAGAAACATGATATTCCTTCTCTTTGTGAGTGACCAAGTCTCTCAAAAGGTATTTAGGATTGCTTCCTGAGATGACTTGCATTGGACCTCTCCAAAAAGTGTGCAATCTTGAAGGTGGAGCACCTGAACGATAGTGCACTAGGACGTAGGAATTTGGTTCAAATTCAGTAAGATCCTGTTCTTTGTTAGTCATGTGTAGCAAATCTGTTCTGAGTAGCTCTTTAGCCGAAGCTTTCAGTAGACTATCTTGAATTTGCAGCATGTCGCTCATATGCTTTGAAAGCGGTTTCGATGTTGGTCTTTCATCTACTGGGAGAAAGATACCACGATCGAGATTGACGATGTTGCCAAAGAGTAATTGAGATGCAGATATTTTTAATCTATCGCTGTAATTTGAATTCAAAATCCTTTGAACAAACGGCAGCGACTCAGCATACTTTTTAAGGGAAGTATTCCCAAAAGTCAAAGCGCGAAGGTGGCGATTGATCTCTTTGTTTATTTTCTCGACTAGAGCATTTTCTTCTTTTGAATATGCTAGAGTCAGGCAATGTTGAGTGCCTACAAGAATGAGAAATTCGCGAATGACATCAGCAACAAAGTGTGGACCGTTATCAGATCGTAGTTGGAGCGGAGCGCCAAATCTACCGAAATGTTTCAACAAGCTCTGCGCTGCTGATAAGGCAGTCGCATCCAAGGTGTGGTACAGTTCCACCCAGCGAGTGAACGTATCGATGATCACAAAGACGTATCCGTCGTCTGGAAACGGTCCTACGAAGTCTATGTTGAGACATTCCATAGGAGTGTATGTCGATGTTGTGAAACCATGAGCGTGAATTGGGATTTTTAGTAAGCTCATCTTTTGACAGCACGGACAGTGATCTATGAAATACCTGACATGTTGTCGTTGAAACTCCCAAACCTTCCCTATTGCTTTCAAGCGCTTCAGGGTACGTTCCAGACCGTAGTGTCCAACATTCGAGTTGTGCACTGATGCTATGGTCTTGTACTGTACTTGGGTTAGGGTAAATTTCTCAATAATGTTCGCCGACAGGATCACCTTGTCCGAGTACTCTGTAGGAGAATCTGTCATATTATTGCGACACAGTCGAGACATCGAGTCTGCCACCTCGTTGGCGTCTCCTGAAATGAACTCTAAGTTGAAAGAGTACTCAGAAAGTGCCATATACCACCGGACTATCATAGGATTCGAGTTCTCAGTGATGTATAGGAGGTTGCGATGATCGGTTCGTAAGGTAAA
>JAYVXX010000129.1:0-3946 GCA_043784805.1 Minisyncoccota bacterium
AAAATAAAAATAGATGAAAAACACCACAAAGGGCAAATAAAAATAACTCATTCAGTTACATAAGATCACTGAATTCCAAATGAGAAAAGGGGAAAGCTCTATCTCGAATCTGAGATGCAATAGAGCTTTGCAAGGCACAAGATAATAATTGCCAACTGCGAGAGATAGTAGAAGACATTGCCCAAGTGTTATTTTGTGCAAGCTGCTTGAAAAGCGCGACTAAACAATGTTCACCATCCTCATTCAGTCCACCAAAGGAGTCCCACACCACGGGGATATACTTATAACCATCAGGCATAAGACCAGAATATTTAGGAAGCTTAACATTCATAGCATAATCATCTGCAGGGGAGAAGTCGTCATCAACAAGTGACAAGGGGTTTTGAAGGAAATACTTCGATTGAATCGCATCAGTGATCGCAATATCAACGCAACGATTAGGCGCTGGGGGAAAGGACGGTAACAATACATCAGCTGGGCGAAGATTCCGGTGATCTCCAATAATACCCTTCTTCTCCATAGAGGGACCAATTTTGGCTAAGACACCAATCTGAAATACGGTATTCCTCATAACATTGTGGCGACGAATCAAGTTTCCTTTGTTCTTGCATACTATTGCGTGGTCAGCGTGTGTATCGAGATAAGAATTGCAAAAACCACAAAAAGTAGGCTGCTCGAGCATAGGGATTCCGAGACGACGCTTCAATGAAATCCTGAAGGCCGAAGATGCCATAACCGTCTTCGGGCCCCAAGGGATCTGAAGGAAAGCTCCGACATGGGATCTTGAGATGAGAACGCGACGGATACGATCACGTAGTGAGAGTGATCTTGAATAGATTGATCTAGCATTCTTCTCGTCGATTAATAAGGAGAGATGGTGTTGACTGATGATATTATCGGACACTGAAGGGCCCAAAGACTCTTTCAAATTGGAGATATAGGAATCGCATAGTGCAGACTTAAGGGGCTCTCTACCATTGACCACTAACCAATTACTTGCAGACGAGAAAGAAGAAACATAAGCAGGGACAGCATGCACAACCACCTCACGAAGACCCAAACCACCACGCGAGACTGCCAGTCTTGCCTCCTCCAAAGCGAGACCTGAGGGTGCAAGACCAAGCAAACCAGATAAAGCGCTCGAACAAGAAGAATCAATCAAATGAGCAAGTTGAATCCATGTATCAATCGGGACAGTCCTCATCCAATGATTAACTTTGGCCTGAGTCAAGCAATAGCGAAGCAAAAGATAGCCGGATTGCACATCTTCAAACATTGAGAGGCGATCGATCAATGTCAATGCATGATCGACCTTGCCACGAAGATAAGCAAGGGCATTAACTGTGCCAAATATCGGAGAGCCAAGGAGAGTCACATCAGATCTATGCGTCACTGGCATAGTTGGGATAGGCGACAGACGATCGCTGCTGCCTTTGCCCCAGATCCATTCACATTTTAGATCATTGAGCCAGAGACCAAAAGACGGACCAAATTGAACAAAACAATTCCATAAAGCAACATTATCAGACACAGAACCCCCAGTCACACCATCATCCATGTACCAATCATTCTTCACCAAACGAGAGGAAGGATGATGAAGATTAAGGAAGTGGAGTAAAAGCATACAGAAGAGTAAAGGACCAAGTGGATCCCCTTGCTGAGTGCCACAGGCTGACGGGATGATGCGGCAACTGGCGCCATAGAACAGCATTGACTCGGACTGATAGCACCATTGGGCAAAAGGGAATAACTCAGGGATCAATGATGAGCAAGCAGAAAGCATTTTGGTGCGGTTAATCTCATTGAAGGCATTCTTGAAATCCCACTTCACAAAGCATTCCACTGACTCAGATTCTAAAGCTTGCCTGAATGAGTGAATCAAAATCTCTACTCCCCCTGGACAGCTGATGCCAAATTGAGAGCCACTGAATAAAGACTTAATCTTCTCCTGAACTTGTGCTAGTAGACACTTTGCAGCTAGACGTCTCCAAACCTCACCCACTGCAATCGGACGAACATCATCAGCACCTTTGGGTAAACCTACCAACCGAGCACCTGCAAGGAACGGAGCAAGTGATACGGGCAATTGGGCATTAGCAAGAGCATTAATGAACCTCACGACAGCTAAATTGAAAGGGGTGCAATCAGACTTCCAAGCATCAAGAAGAGTACGAGGGGTGACACCGAAAGGACCTGCAGTGGAATTCTTCGGAAAACTCTTAAGCTCCTTCAAGACATCAGAGGAGTTGAAATGATAGGGGACTGATTCTGGTGCATCTACAGGTGAACAAGAACCATGAGGATGCTTGGAGGCCATCTTGTCAAGAACGGCATCATCAATAGGGACAGGAGGCATCGAAGTAACAGCTTTAAGCCCAGCTCGAAGATCACCGCTACGGACAAGATTGACTGCTCTCTGAAAAGCGAGTTGCTGAGAGGACTTGGAAGACGAGGCCTTCCTAGGTGGCACATAATCAGAGAATTCTTTCCAGCAAAATAAAAAACCATCTCTCTCCCACTTCCGCAATCTCTCCTGAATAGAATTCGATCTTGCAGCGAACCATCTCTTACCTGAACGCTTACCAGTCTGAAGCACATACATTGGGAAGAAGAAAAGCGGAACGAAATCATCTTCAAGTTGGGAATCCAGCGCAGCAGTAATAAGTGAACCCCAAATCCTTAAGCATTCACTCCTCACATGTCCATGAGTTGGCAAACCAGCTACGGGTCTCCTAGCCATAACCAAATCCAAAAGTGAAGGGGAACCTAACTGAGGGGATAATTCAGATAGGATGCGAGCTTCCTTAATGTGATCGAACGTAGGTGGAGAGGGTTTACGAGGACACTGCAGAGGTACTACAACAGGCTCAAGAGGATCATGGAATAAGGGCGATGAAGACATACTCGAGGCCAGATCAACATACGAAGCAAAAGGCACATCAGAATGAAATGGGCGACAAGGGCTTTCAAATACAGGCAATGACCGATTAAGGCCGCATCTACAACCCAGACCAGCTTTGGTGTGAAAAACAATACCTATCTTGCAATCGCATGAAACCCACTTATGAGCAGCCCATAAAGTAGCACAGGGAGGTAATGACTCATTCCTAACCAAGTGCTTGGTGTTGATGTGATGTCTCAAAGAAGAACTCACACTGCCTGAAGTGACCACATAAGGGCAAAGGGGAAAAGGACACTTTGATAAATTGGGTGCAGAAGGATTAAGCTCAAGTCTCGGCCTAACAGGTGAAGGTACAAAGGGCACAGCATGAACATTAAAATTGTCATTCGAAAGCGGAATAAAAGCGGGCAGGGTTGTGCTCTCGTCTTCTGCACACCATAGTTGGTAGGAAGATAGAAGCATAGCTTTGTAAGTATCGGTGTCAAATCTTTCATAGGGCACTGCATTGGCTGAATCAGGAATGTAACATTTAGCTCTGCTGGGAGGACTTCGAACCACTTGACGGACATCTTCAACAAAAGTGTTATCCAAGAAGAAAACGACAGTTGGTTCGACAACGTGAATAATTCCCAAATAATATAAAGCTTTGAATTTAGCAAAAATCAAATCGCCAACTGCAAATGGCTGGGCCATCCCCTCCAACTCGGAGATGGCCAAAAATCAAGGTAAATTAGAACTCGACTCGAAAACTAGGAAACTCGACAAGGTTCGGCTCAGATTGATACGGGACTAAACCAGAACCCTAAAACAAAATATAATAAAAATTTAATAAAATCGGGAGCTGTTGTTACTCCTTTAAATCGCACGTTTAAAAAATTCATTCTTAATTTTCAACCACTGAATTCCTAGGGAAAACATTACGAGAATTCTTGCGCGTTTATCCACCAAATCCAGCCAGCAGAAAGGTTAAATCTACCCTTTTTCTTCATTACAGGACATACTGCGTGCGAAAAATTAACAGACGAGCTGTTATCCTAATTTTTC
>JAYVXX010000130.1:0-3942 GCA_043784805.1 Minisyncoccota bacterium
TGGGAGGATTTTGATTTTTTCGCCTCAAGTGCCTATACCCTTCTTACAATACCTTTGAATTCACTACGGTGCACAGTCTCGTCTAAGGTACCCAGAACACTAATCTGTTTTCTTTCAATTCTTTCAAGCCGTTCTCTGTGATCTTTTAATTCATTTCTCATGAAAATAAATTCAGTACTATTTTCTTCTTGTATATATGTAAGCTGCTTCTTAAGATCTTCGGAGCTGGTGAAATTGCTCATAACAAGCCTTGCCAAACTATCAATTTGTTCTTCTAAACTAGGCTTTATTTCCTTTTTAGTATTATTGACTACCTGGGATACTTTCTTTTTCATTTTTTTAGTATACCACTCGTAACTTTTAGTACAACGAACACTTTTATGGTGCCGCTACGACATTTACTACTCGTGTAGCTGTTCCTTTATTCCCTGCTTTGTCTGTTGCTGTATAGTTGACCCCATAGACCCCTACTGTAGCGGTATCTACCGAGCCTGTAACTACAATTGTGGAGCTCACATCTCCGTCAATATCGTCCACCGCAACTGCCCCCTGATCAGTAAATGTGCCACCTACTACGACTGTGACTGAGGTTGGTCCTGTTATGGTGACCACTGGGGCAGTGATGTCAACTGCTGTACTTGTTGCAGTAGGGGAATTGGCTGGAGTACTAGTACCTGTATCTACTGGAGTGCTTGTACTAATTGCTGGAGTAGTGGAAGTGGTAGTGGTACCTGTTCCTGGTTGGGTCGAGCTCGATGCCCCTAGGACTACCCCGGTCTGGCCTGATATATTCAAGAGATTCGTGAGAGTGGTCTTGTCGATACAAAGGTCTTCTAGACAGAGCTGCTTAGCCACGATACGGCCGTTCTCATCAATTGACCACGTACCGTTTGCTGAGGCTAGAGATTTGACGTTCGTGATGGCTACTCCGTTAGCGTTAAGATCAATATTTCCAGTTGTGAGCATGCCTGTCGTTGTCGCATTCTTGCCGGCAAGATCAAGCTTCTGAACAGTGTTTTCAACAAGCATCAAGACCTTATCACGTCCTTGTGTATAGTCAGAGAGAGCTCGTCCGATAGCGTGCCCTTCCCCTGTGAGCTTCATAGCGTATCCTGACATGGTAGCTGAGACTGTGAGGTAGTCCCCTTGCTTGACCTCACCGTTCTCAGAAGTAACCTTCACAGGAATACGACCTGAGAATGCCACCGGGACACCGTTCTGTACATTCTTACCAAGGACGATACCAGGGTTCGTTGAGACGACTCCAACAGCTTCATATCCTGACTTGGCCTTTCTCACCTTACTCATGGCATAGGTGTCCTCAGTTGAAGTGCCCTCTCCTACATTCTTGGCTGCATCCCATTCTACAGTTGAAGTACTGAAGGCCACGACAGTTCCAGCATCCATAGCTTCGACTGCCTCAAACTTCTCAGCCAAGTCAGCAGCGGAGTCTATATCGAAGCCTGTTGCTCGTACGCGGCCTGATACACGTAGCATCTCATCTCCTAGTTGTGTTCCGTTATTCCCGATACCTACAACACCGGTACTGCTGATTGTCATTGCATTCACTGGGGAATTGGTCATATTTATCTTGCTTGTGATATTTGAAATCTGAGACTGGAGCGCAATAGTACTTGAACTAATAGCGCTAAACACAGTACCAAACGTAGATGATGCTTGAAGATAATTGTTGTCTATCTTGCTTGAAAGTGAAGCAATGGTAGCAGAAGATGATGCCTGGTTGGTACTGATAGTGTTCATCACAGTACTGAATGTAGAGGAGGCTTGAGCGTAGTTATTGGCAACAGTGCCTGCAAGACCACTTAATGTAGAGGATGCTGTTGACTGAGCAATAGTGAGCTCCTTAACACCCTCTACTGCATAGATGCCGAGAGCTGAGTAGTTGACCTGCTTGAATCCGTCGCCATTGGTGGTCACCAATTCTGGGAAGAGAGATTCGACGTTCTGAGCAATATAACCAGTGTTGTTCATAGTCTTGTCATTTCCGTATGTGTTGTATGCGAGATCGTTCCAATTGTAGTTAACCACGCGGAGTGAAGAGAACTTAGGAAGAAGATTACCAATATCAAGGATGTTGGTCTTCAAATTCTGGTCTGAAGAACAGGTACCGGCAATCGTACCTCCACCATATGACTGCACACAACCTTGTACAAGGGTCGATGTTCCGATACGGATATCACCGGTCACAGAGAGTTTAACACTTGAAGATGCTGAGACTGTCGTACTGCCGATAGATACACGGCCGAAGCTATCAACAAGGAAGATTGAACCTCCGGAAGATGATGCAATATTGAAGGCTGCCACACCATTGGTTGCGCCGATAGTGAACGTTGCTGAAGGTGTAGTAGATCCTAGCCCAAGTTTTCCATCCTGAGTAAGTGTAAGGAAGTTAGTGCCAGATGAAGACGCGACGGAGAGAAGGTTGTTCACTCCAGATCCTGTGATAGCAAGCATCGCAGATGGAGTAGAAGAACCTATTCCTACGAGACCATCTGAGCCAATGTTGAATACCTGTGCACCGGATGATGAAGCAACGATGAATGCATTTGCAGTACCAGCACCCTTGATTGCTACTGTGGCAATAGGAGAGCTTGTTCCGATGCCTAGTCGAGTATTGGTATTGTCCCAGAAGAAGTTAGCATTGTTCTGTGAGATAAGTCCTCCTGTTCCCGCAAATGGGATAGAGCCGGTTGTGAGACTTGAGATGAAGAGTGATGTAGATGCGGTCAAATTGGTAGCGGTAGCGTTAGCAAATGTTGACTGACCAATCACCGTAAGCGTACCAGTAGCGAAGATATTTCCATTAGTGGTGAGAGTACCTGCGTTATCAATAGTTAATTGTGATGTACCATTTTTTTGAAGGTTGACGAAGTTACCTGTGAATGATCCACCGTTAGCTCCAAGGTTCATGAGAAGTCCTGTTCCTGTGAATGCTGAGATTTCTTGGTAAATCGTCTGCATAGCAGAAGCTGAAGTGACGGTACCTGAGTAGAGGCGGAGAGCGTCTCCTTGGGTGGTGCCGTCATTCTGACCATATATAGCTGCTGGTGCGAGAGTTCCTCCAGCAAGAGCATTTGTATAAGCCTGGATACCAAATGTTCCCCCAGTAGTACGGATACCAGTGTTGACACCAGTAGTGTTGGTACCGACACTTGATACCACTTCAATTCCTCGAACCGTATTAGCTAGTCCAGAGTCATCAGTCATACGGATGATCTCACCGATTGCAGTATTAGTAGCTGAAGTTGGAGCATTCCTGATCGTGTAGCGGTTTCCAACTTGAGTACCTCCTAGAGTTGGGTTAAAGAGGCTGTTACCATAGATTCCTGTGATAGCGTTCGTTGAACTTGTCGCAGAAGTGACACCATCAAGAGAGACCTTAGCAAGTGACCAAGCAGATGAGGTTCCTATCAAGATGCTTCCATTAGCAAGAGCGGAGAAGATAGCACTGTTAGTAGAGGTTCCTACGTTAAAGACAACCGAGGTCCCATTAGCAGTCGTAGACGCTACGTTAAAGGCGATGGTAGATGATGTTGCTCCTACTCCTGCTACGAAGCCATTGTCCTGGAAGAGTCCTGTAGAGAGTGTTGTAGGAGAAGTCCATCGTGCGAGGAGTCCGTTTGAGCCCCCACTAAGAGAACCGGAGATTCCGAGTGTCGATGTTGCAACCCATCGTGTAGAAGTACCTACTGTTTGAAGAACCATACCTAGGGTACCTGTTGCATTGAGTCCATCTGCAAAAGCTCCAAGGAGAGTGAGATTGGTAGTTGTAGCGTTAGTAGTACGTTCGTTTGTCGTAAAGAGATTCGTTGAAGATGCTGTCGTAGCAAAGAAGGAACCAGTGGTGGTAGCGTTAGTGAAGGATGCAGCTACAGCGTTAAAGAAGGTAGCGAAGAGGTTGGTACTTGTACTGTTAGTGGT